>JAIKYD010000101.1 GCA_024683485.1 Saccharofermentans sp.
AAATTCAATGAAATCAAGGGTTGTATTTTTGCTCCTTGAGAACAAATTTTCGTTTTTGGCTGGATTTGGCTGAATTTTTCAGCCACGTTTTCAGCCACATTTTTTGACCAAATTAGAGTGCCAAATTGTTAAGTTTGTCTCTGATGTCGTTGGCCTTTCTCTTGTCACTGAATGAATAATTCCTTTCGTTAGTCTGCATTGAATGTCCAAGTACAAGACATCGATCATTCCCGTCAATTCCTGCTGCTATCAGTCTTGCATTGAAAGCTACCCTGAATGCATGGTTGTTTGTGATCGGGATCCCCAATTTCTCACATTTGCGCTTCAAATAGTGCATATACGAGTCCTTGAGTATCGGATTTCCGTTCGGATGATGGAAAACATACTCGGATTCTCCTCTGAGGTCATCTGCCATTTTTAGAGCTTCCTGGCATTTTTCCGTGATGGGAATGAGTCTGCCGCCTTTTGGATTGGCTCTTTCATTCTTCGTGTAGTTGACTTCCTTGTAGTTCATTTCTCCCAAGCTGGGCTTGATGATCCTTATCTGTTGACGATGAACGAATATAAAACCATCTCTCACGTCTTCTTTCTTAAGGGATGTCAGTTCTGCAACACGCATACCAGTTTCCATCGCAACCAACATTGCCACAGAATGAGGGTTCTTGCTCTGTGACAGACAGAGTTTTCTCAATTTCTCGATTTCTCTTTCAGAGAAAGATCTCTGTTCGTTTAGCCTGTCCGACAGATCACAGTATTTGTAGTAGTCTTCACAAATAATGTTTAGAGCCGGGTTATCAGAACAATTCTTAGTTCGGATACCGTATGCAAATACTGCTCTAATCTGCTGGATTACCTTTTTTAATGCTTCTTTTCTGGGATTGGTCTTGAGGTAATCATGGACAAGCCAATTAACTAATTCCTTCTCTTTTATGCGAGCAATGGGTGTTTTTCTGATTTCCTCGGGAAGGAAAGCGTTGTAACGGAAGTATTCGTTGATTGTATTTGGCGATCTGCCGCGCGCTTTCTTGGACTTGACGAAATCCTGAAAGATATCCTCGTATGTGTAAGGGCACTCTTCCATCATCTTGTAGAAATCATACAAGTAGTCGATCAGTTCTTCTTCGGTTGCTTTTTCTACCGCCTTTCTTCTTCCTCTTTGCAGGACATGTGTTATCCAGTTACCATTCCTCCGCCTGTTCTTTGACCTGAGTCGGGTTATTGCAAAGGGATGGTTCTCTACCACATATAATCGCTTCATTTGGGCTTTGTTCATATCACTTAACCTTGAGGCGATTTCGGGGCTGCTCTTACATATTAGCATCAACTCTTCTTCCGACAATCCTGCGAATAATTGCTCTGGATTATAGCCTTTGCCAAGAATTCGTTCACGCTTTTCTATTTTATTCATGTTTTTCTCCTTGTTAATAATCCAACAACCGCATAATCAAATCCCTGACGGTAATTACACAGATCGCACATGCCTTTTGTTCCATGAACATTGACCACTTTGAACCCTCGATGACGATATGAATCCCGGCAAACAGGGCAAAGGCACATAACATCCCGATTGCTATATGAGAAGTTTTTCTTTTTCCTGCTATTTCTGGGTTGAGGAGTTGAAGCAGCTGTTAATTCCGGATTGTTCTGTATCTCGATTGCTCTCTTAAGCCCTTGATTAATACGTCTCAGAATATGTGCTTCAGTGATATGGCCTACATACCGTTCAAGATAATCAGGATTAACCCATTTCATCTGTTCAAGCAGAATTACTGAGCTCTTCTTAAGCCCGAATCTCTTTCCAAGAACCACGTGATTGATCTGACAGGACTGTTTGTACTTGGATGTGATGGGAGCAACGACTATCGAATCCGAGTTTTCGTTGGGCTCATTGGCTCGTATAACTACTACTGGCTGAAAACCACATTTGATAAAACTGCCATTGAGCCTTGAAGAATACATGAAGATGTCGCCGAACTTAGGATTGTTAATCATGCGACCACCCCACATTCTACGAAAACGTCGTGAATCTTGGCTTTGGCTATCTGCAGGCTTTTTTCTACAGATCTTTCTGTTACACCCTCATAAAGAGCAATCTCTTTTACGGTATAACCAAGAACATACCTTTTATACATTCTGGAACCTTGATGATTTGGGAGTTCCAGCATTCTTGAAGCTATGTACTCTAGGGTAAGAGCAGATTCACAAATACTGATAGGATCAGACATAGCATTGATTAGGATAAGTAATGATTCTGTGGTGAATGCATCGTGAAGCATGCAATCTCTCCATTGTTCACGCTTATCATTCTTTTTGGTTTCAACAATGGCATCGTACATTTCATATGAGATGACAACGAAAGGTTTAAAACGATTAAGCTTCTGACCGAATTTTTCCAATAGTTCTTTTTCAGCGAGTTCTGTCACAACTGCATAGCGTTCTTCCCCAACATAGCCTGTTGCACCGGCATATTCTTTCTTAAGGTCGATGACTTTATATTCCTTATCAAGGAACAAGTTACAAATTGTATTCATTTGGATTCCTCCTGTTTTTCTGTTTTTGTGGGTGATGAGAAAAAACTCAGGAATCACGGGTAATGTTGGTATTTGAATGTCACTTTTGATCCTTTCCCGACTTCCATCTCGGAAAGGGGTAGTGACTACAAAGAAACGACGAAGTTTATTTCGTAAACCGGGCAAAAGAAAAGCACCATACGAAATCGAAGAAACATATTGTTTCTCCAAACTTCGTACGGTGCTTGGTAGTGTTTTATCAGTCCTTAAGGATTAAGGATCCTGCTCCGCTTGCTCGATTAAAAGTCGTTTATTTAGTTTTTCATGACCTTTGTTTT
>JAIKYD010000111.1 GCA_024683485.1 Saccharofermentans sp.
CAAAATGGCCGGGCAGTTAGAACATATATTCCGCTTTCAGGCAGGAGTTGCATTTACTTTTTCAAAAAGAATGCCTTCTGTCTGGCTTGCCATGGCCAAATCAAGAGAATATCCAGCTGATTAGTCTGATTTTACATCAGAGTTTCGCTCAGAAACACCCCTGGTAAGCTCTATCTTAATTCAAACGTATCTGAACTTTAATTTAGTTTTTCATTTAACGACTCCGGTATTTAGGTATTTAATTCGCAGAATTAAAAATCAGACAAAGATTTAATTTGTTTCGTCATTTAGAGTATGAGCCATGAAAGGATTCGCGGCTCATATTTTATATGCTGCGCTCTCTCGAAAACCATTCGCGGAAGAAAGGGAATTTACTACAAATGACGGTCATTTTAAAGATTGTGGAAATGTTGAGACTTATCGATTCAACGACAACTTACATAGCATGGTTTACCATCGGATGGATCATCGTTCCGGTGTTCTTTGCAATAATCAAAAAGACGGAGAACAAGGTCATCAGCAAGATCTTAATGTTCTTCCCGATGGTGCATTTTATCGTCTTCTATATCATCAATTACACCAAGGGCGACATGATGAAGGGCATAGACAGATACGGCATCTATTTTGTCGTGACACTGATCTACTGCCTAGGCGCGATAACGTTATCAAGAGGAAAGAAGATCGTCCGCACGCTCATTGCAAACAGTGTGTTATCAGTGCTGCTCGTCTGTGTATCAATTGCAATTATCCTCATCGACGGAATGTCATTTCATTTCGCCAATTTAAGCCGCATGAGTTATTCGGATTCCATGGCTGCGATGATCGATGAAGTCGAAGAGAACTACATCTTAAGAGGCTACAAAGGAGTCGATTTTGACGAGCTCCGCGCGGTCTATATTCCGATGGCGGCAGAGGCCGAAAAGAATAACGATGAGGCTGCTTTTGCCTGTGCAGTTGCAAATTTCTGCTACGAATTCCACGACGGGCATTTCTATATCCGCATCACCGGAGAAGACATTAAGGACGATGCCCTGAACCGCATCGCAGGCAACGATTACGGCTTCTCCATGATCAGGCTCGACAGCGGCGAAGTTATCGCGATTCTTACCGAAGAAGGCTCGGAAGCGAGCACTAAGGGCATCCATAACGGCACAGTCATCACCGCCTGGGACGGCGTTGAGATCAATGAAGCGATCAAAGGCGTACGCTGCGTCTCATCAGGCGGCGCTATCAGAGCCTACCCGATCGCATCCAACGAAGAAGTGGCAAAGCCGATCTTCCTTGCAGGTCAGGGCGGTGACACAGTAAACGCAACCTTCATTGACGATAACGGCAAAGAACAAACCATTTCGGTGTCATGCATCGGAGGTTATTTCGACAGACTGAACGAAGCAACATGGGCCTTAACACACAAGCGCTGCGAAGAGTTCGGCTATGCGACGATGCTGGACGACCACTGCGGTTATATCTGCATTCCTAGGGAGAGTTACGATGCTGTTCTGGATTGCTCAGCGAGCCTTAACGACGATTACCCGGAAGTTAGAGAACTCCTCATATCAAGGATCGAAGGTCTCAAAGCGCAGGGCATGGAAAGACTTGTCATCGACTTAAGAGACAACGACGGAGGTCTCGACTGCATCAACGAAGAGGTTGCCGCACTGTTCGCTGACAGGGAGACAAAGATCTATGCAGGTTTCTACGACGATGCATCCGGCAGATTCGTTAAGAGCAAGTATTGGGAATGGAAAGTAAATCATGACGGAAGATACTCTGATATTCCGGTCGTTGTGCTGGTAAATGCAGGCTGTGCGAGCAGCGGAGATGTCCTCGCGCATCACCTGTCACAATATCCGAACGTAACAATGATGGGCTTTACGACCACATGGGGTTCAGGCCAGTGCATGGGCGGTGAGTGCCTTATGTCAGGCGGCCATTTCGCGGTCCGCTATCCGGTTATCGCAACTCTCGACAGCGACAGCAATGTTTTCATCGATGCAGGTGCTGACAGAGTGACCAGCATTCCGTTGGACGTAAAGATTCCTCTCGACTATGCGGCGGTTACCGCAATGTATGAGAGAGGTGAGGACTATGAACTAGCTTATGCGGTGGATTACCTGAACGGCGTAGCCTGAGAAGCATCAAGCGGGAAGTAATTGTCGGGGATTGTTCCACTCTGCATCTGTGCTTCGCACTTGAAGAGCGCCCCGGTCTCCTCGTATTCCTTCTTTGCGTCTGCAAGAACAGCCTCACTGTCCTTAACCATTTTATTTATGTCGGCTGCCTTCTTGAACTTCAGGATGAGGCCGATCACGGGCAGATAGATCGGAGCGCCTCCGACCAGGAATTCGAGTTTTAGGAAAGATTCAGGAATTCTTACTGAAATTACAAAATCCTTCATGTTTCGAACCCATTTTCAGTATTTTTTTATTAAATCGCCTTTAGCCATCCTATTAGGACTTATCGGGGATGGGGGGGCGATTTTTCAAGATGAAAACCAGTGATTCCTGAAATTTTCCTAGCAACAGGGGCTATTTGTGAAAAATCTTGAAATATGATGTGATATTCCTAATCTTTTCACAAACTGAACGTTTTTCAGGAATTTTATAGGAATCCGGTCTAAAGCCCGGCTGCAACCTGAACTTCAGCGTGAGAATCGCCCGCATATCGCATAAATTCCGGCCAAAACTATGGCTGCAGCCCGAACCTCAGCCTGAGAATTGCCTGAATATTGCGAAAAGTCCGGCTAAAACTACGGCTGCAACCTGAACTTCAGCCTGAGAAAAGTTCACGCCAGCCTCAAGCCTTTACCCTGTGATCTCAATATTCTCCACGCTCTTGTGTGACCAGTCATTGGACAGATCCATGTTTTCCCAGTCAGACCTGTGGCAGCTGAAACTTACCGTCAGGGTATCACCTTCGTCCAGCGAACCGCTTCCGATGCTGATAGTAAGGCATGTATCCCTGTCCTCACCGGTACAGGAAGTAAATGTGCCGTCAACATCATCAGTGAGGGCTGTATATTGACCTGAGGAAGAATTGATTGCCGCATGATAGCAGTCGAACACCATGGAACCGCCGTCTTTCGTGAAATAGTAATTGATCTTGAGATCAGAGAGATCAAGCGTTTCCTCACCGTTGTTCGTAATATCAAGAGTGCCGGCTATTGCATTGGCACTTGAAGAATTGTCGTTGTAATTCATTTTGACGCTGAGGTCTCCGACCGAGGCCTGCCCGCCTGAAGATACAGTACGTGTTTCCGAAGTGGTATTTGTATTCTGCGTTGCAGACGTTCCACCGGTAGTTCCGTCAGCCGATCCGCCGGAACCGGAACCTTCCTCATCCGGAAGAACTCCAAATACAACCTCACCATTTTCGAGAAGAACAACACCGGAAGCGTTATTGTATGAATAGTCATTACTGTTATCCCAGACACCGTTGGGGCTTATCATCCTTACCTGTATCTCAGATTTGTAATAGGACTGTCCGCCGGGTCTTAACTGGCCGTCATCGAAAATAACAGACAGATAGTAAATGTGATTGTCTTCGTTCCAGACCTTCAGCCCGTCCACTCTGCCCGACTGCATATAGTTCGTAGTAATACTTACACCGGATGCATCGCCGCCCTCATCATAGATCTCAGAAAGGTCAACAAAGTATCTGAATTCAAGGTTTTCAGCTGTCCTTGCAGGCCATGCGGTCTTGTTGTATATGAGAGCTTTTATCTCTGCAAAATCCTGTCCCTCCACATTAAGACTGCATTCAGCGGAGTACTCATCATTAGGAATATCTTCCACCGCACCGAAATCCACAAGAGTCTTGCCGTGATACTTTGAATACATCGCTGCCATAAGTCCCGTAAAACCGGCATTGTAATCGCAAGCGACCTCATTCTTGCTGTAATCGGTGACAGTATCGGTATAACTGTCGGAAGCATCAGGACCGCCCACAAGAGCACCGTAAAGGGTATGTCTTGCCTGGCCTGGTTCATTCATATTGTCGCAGTATGAACCCTGGCTTGTTCTGTGATGCGGATGTTCAGGCGGATTCTCACCGAATCCTACAACATAAGAACGTCCTGAAGAACCAAGTGCATAATCAGCCTGTGATTCAGCGAATTCCCAGTAAACTTTTGTCTTATCGGAAGGACAGCCGTCCCATCTGCTGTAAACAGTTGCGACATAAGCCGTGGTTGTTGCATATCTTAGTGAACCCCACTGATCGAGCCATGCGAGGCCCTTAGGTGAATATGTGATCCTCTGTCCGTCTGAGGTACCGCATGACCAGTAATCGAGATGTTTCTGGACTTCATCCTTGTAAGTATTCTCGCCCGTTATTTTCGCGAGCATAACAGCAGCACCGATATGAACATCGTCCCAGCAGAGAGACCAGTCATAATCGTGTCCAGCCTGCTTAAAACACGACTTCGCATTATCAAGGTATTTGCTGTCGTCTGTCGCTAAATAGAGCCAGCTTCCTGCCCATGCAAGTTCATCGTAAAAACCGCTCCAGGAATTATAGAAACCGTTTGCCGCAGTGTATCCGCTGTCGCTTCTTGTTGAATCAGCGAAAGCATACAGGCTCTCAGCATGTTCAAGGCAAAGAGCCGAATAATCCTTGTCAACATCTTTGAAGACTATCGAAGAAACCGCTAGTGCCGCAGCTGCCTCACCAACGACTGCGGAACCCGGATTATCCTTGGTAACACAATAAGACGGCCTGTTCATGGTCATGACCTCGCAAGGTCCCCACCATGAGTGATCAGCATTACCATCACCGACCTGATAGTAATACACCTCATCCTCAGGATGGCACTTTATCAGATAATCACTGACCCATTTGATATCGCCTAAAATATATTCCATCTGACCGCTCTGTTCATACGCTTCATGGTCCTCATAAACGGACCAGCCGAGCATAGCAGCAGAATACGCCATTGGAAGATTGAACTTGACATTATCACCCGCATCGTACCATCCGCCTGTAAGGTCAAGGTTATTGTCAGCGCCGTCCGTGAGTGCGGAATCACCGCGCCAGTTGCACCGGGTCTGTTCAGGCAAAGGTCCGCTCCTTTGTAGTTCATAGAAAAGTATGGATTTCTGGAGAGCTTCACCGTAGTTATATTCTCCGGTGCCTTCAATCCCTTCGTATCCGCGTCCGGTTTCCGTCAGTCCTGAAGTTGAATGAGTGCCGCCTGAAGCTCCCTCAAAAGAACCGGTCTGTAATGACTCTGTACTGCCGTCAGCAGAAGCTGAAGATGTGGAGGCTGAAGTTGTTGCTGCCGGATCTGCGGATGTATCATCAGCAGCCGTTTCCTGTCCCTTATTGCAAGCCGTTAATAACAAAGCACCAGCAAGTACGAGTGCTGCGGCACTGTTCAATCTCTTCATGTGAGCCTCCGAAAAAGTGATGGCAATATTATACGACAGAAATCTCTGCCACCTATTGCACCAATCTCAACAAAACATTGAGGTCAAAAGCGGATTATGTTGTCCATCCGTTTTCTTTTGCCGTTTTGAGCCTGGCATCCACTTCAGCCTGGGCTTCGGTCAAAAACACGTCTGGATCACATGCTTTGTAAACTTCCAGATAATCATTCCACATCCCATCAAAGTCACTTCCTATGATGAGCTTGGGAATCCACTCATGCTTGCACTCACCTATTTTGCTCCATGCACGTCCTGCTGGAGTTGAGGTGGTAAGATTGTTTGACCATGTATAGAGCGGATACCATGGGAGCTGTTCACAATAAGCAGATCCGATCAATTCAACATAGCTGTTGACATTATAAGCATCAAAGCACCTGCTCACCGGCTTTGACAAGCTCGCTCTGTACTCATACGGCTGTTCTTCAGGGACCATACAGTTCTTACCGTCATGACTCATGCCTTTCCACTGCGGCATATATGAATATTCACATGTGTGGTCATACCGGTAACTGCTGTTCTTCCAGTTATTACGCATCTCTTCGGTTCTATAAAAAAGACCGTTGTCATCAACCCTATAATCCACATCCTTGACTCCCCAGAAACGCAGATCATGTATCTCCTGACTCAGAAGATCGTCAAGAAAACTGAAAGCCAGATCAGGATCGGCACAATTCACGGTAACCGCTATGCCAGAGGATGTGTTGATCCCACTGCCGTATGTGTGCCATTGCTGATCCATCCAGGGTTCAGTTGTAAGACCGAGAGGAACATATTCGCATCCGAGTTCATCAAGCCGGAACGGTGTACCGTCTTCAGCATAAAGCTGCAGAGCAAAAGCATCCTTAACAAAATAACCAAAATCCCAATAGCAGTCTGACATACCAAGGACACGCCCGGTGCAAAGCTTGCTGATGTATTCATCATATGTCTGCACCGCAAAATCAGGATCTATGATTCCTTTTTGATATTCCTCGTTGAGTTTTCCGTAATACATTTTCGCTGTATCAGTAGTATTGTAATCAACGACTATTGGCTTGTCCTTGCCTTCTTCAACATCAACGATAACGCAGCCATTGTTCGGATAACCATCAAGATACATAGGAACACTTTCTATGCTGTAATATCTCCAATCCTCACAAAGACATGTATAGGGGATCACAGAGTTTCCGTCGGGCATCGTTGGATTTGCTTCAGAATACCGCTCGAGAAGATCGAAATACTCGTCTAGTGTCCGGATCTCCGGATAGCCAGCCCACTCTAGAACACGGACCTGGATCCAGAATGCCTGCCCGTTGTGAACCGTAGTCATATCCTGTTTGTAGTAGTGGTTAAAAACATCGGCCCAGTAAATATGACCGTCATCCATTCTGAACTGGTTCCACTCCGCATCCGTGTACAATTCACGGATATTCGGATATTTCTCAATATACTCATCCCACGGGACAAGCAGATCATACTGGTAGAGCATTTCGGACGAATCGACGGCATAGATGTAGTCAGGAAGTTCTCCCGAAGCAATGATCATGTCTATGGCTTCATTCTCGGTCATGCCTGTGAGCCATGTCTCATTTACGCGGACACCCGTTTTTTGGGCTATTAACTCTTTGATATCGTTATTGTCACTTTTCTCCACACCGGGAATAGTGGTAAACATCGTCAGATCTGTGATTCCGTCATCAGGTGCGGTGGAAGGAGTAGGGATCAGTCCGGGATCTTTAGGATCGGGCTGACCGCTTGCCCTGCGTTCCGGCTTTGACTCTTCATCACTGTATATGCGTCCGGAACCGGTCGTTCCCGAGCATGAACACATAGATACCAAAACAGACAACACCATCAGTCCGGCAATCAACCTGTTTGATCTCTTCATAAGTATTTCTCCCCTTTCCATCCAGGTTATCCCTGCAAAGCAGAATATCAGATAATCTAAGCTTCTGTAAGCGGAATCACGATTTTCTCTATGAATTCCACCCTGTCAAATATCCTCGGTTTGAAAGTCCCGGTGACACCTGCAGTTATTCCCTTATCTTTATTGACATAGATCACATTCCCACCGTCACCTATTGCCGCAAAGACATTTCTGTCCTCATATGGTTTATACCACAGATAACCGTAACTCATGAAGCCGAACATCCCGCCAAGCTTTATATGAGGTGTGGTCATATCATCTATATACCGCTTCGAAATGATCTCTTCACCGCCGTATCTTCCGTCACACAAAACAAGTTCTCCAAGTTTTGCCATATCTGAAGCCGACAAACACAAGCCCCATCCTGCAGTAACAGTACCTTGGGGATCCGAGTACCATTCATTTTTCCTGGGGCCTTTATTCATCAGATAATCAAACTGGTCCTCCTTCGAACTGTCTCCGTGAATCCAGTGTTCAGAAATTCCAAGCGGAACAAACAGATATCTGTTTGCAAAATCAATGCAATTCTCACCGGACGCATTCTCTATGATCCCTGAAAGGATCTGTATTCCGAGTGTCGCATACTTGAATTCACCCGTTATGCCGGCGCGGCCGCCCAGAAGATCGAGCGCAGCTTTAGTCCAGTCATCCGAAGTGCAGACTTTTGTCCATGGTTCCGAGCGGTATTTATATGGCGCAGTCATCGTAAGAAGATGCCTGAGCGTTACTTCATAAATCGTCTTCTCGCCACGCTTAACCTGATAATCAGGAAAGAAATCCATTACTTTCTGATCAACGTTCCTAACAAAACCCTTATCAATGGCAATGCCTGCCAGCAGTGACATGACTCCCTTAGTCACAGACATAACATTCACTGCGTCATGCGTTGTAAAACCTTTCCAGCAGTCCTCATACACAATCCTGCCGTCTTTTACAGCACAGATCTGGCATATGTTGCTCTCATTTCCGGTACTGTTCTCAATAAAAGCATGAAGTTCTTCTTTGTTCATAAAATGCCTCTTCTTATGTAAGATTTGGACGCCCAAAAAGAAGACTAATGTAATTAAAAATTGTTTTCAAGATACTTTTTCGAAAACTAGGTATTCAGAAGACAACCCTGCCTCAGAGCTTATACTGCATAAAGTTTCCGTTGCTTTTAAAACCGTAGGCTGAATACAACTTCATGCCCATATCAGATGCTGTGATCTGCACGGTTCCGCAGCCATACGAACGGGCCTCAGAGACTACCCTGTCAAGCAGTTCCTTTGCAATCCCGCGGCGTCTGTAATCAGGATCGGTAAACATACTGGACAGAAGTCCTATCCTGCCGGTTGGACAGCCAAAATACGGGGGTTTCTCGACAAATGACATTCCGCTGGTTCCGATGATCTTCTCTCCGTCGAGTGCAAGCCAGGATACAAAGGTACCGTCCGACAGATGCCGGTGATAGTAATCCTTAAGTGCGGGTACCAGATCGATGTCTTCAGTGGCTCCCTCTTCCCTTAACTGAACGATCCTCATGCGTATGAATTCATCAAGATCGTTCTCTGTAAGTTTTCTATAAGTTATATTCATCTAGATCACCCTGACTGTTCTGTTCGTCTTGCTTCTTCTTCAGGAGTTGTTCAGGATACCTGTGACTTCTTCCCTCATATGGATTCTCACCATATTCAAGGAAAAGGAATGTCTTCTCATGCGGGGTAACATTATTCACTTCACGGGTATAGTGGATTCCGCCTGCGGAATACTCCTCGATCTTTGGCGCGAAGTCTCCAAAATTGTTATTCCTGTTCAGTATCAGATAAGTAACGAATATAGCTATAGCAGCAGCAGAATATATCCACATTCCGATAAAGATAACATACATCAAAAACATACTGTTATACATAAACTCTATCCCTGCCTTTTCTTTACAAATTTGAATATCGCTTCGGATTGCGTCAGCTTCAGGTTATTTAGTATCCTTTTAATTCCAAATAAACCTTTGGCAAAGAACAGTGATCCTCCGCACAGTATTGCGGCAGAGCCCTGAGTATAGAAAGACGTTAATCCGAGGAATTTGTTCAATGAAGCCCAAACCAGAAATGCGGAAAGACCAAGTACAAGAGCAAAGACTGAGATTGCTATCGTATAGACCTTCTTTTTCTGCCACGGCATCGTTCCCACGACTTTGCCTGTCTGTCCGTTAACAAGCACAGTGTACGGCTTTCCTTCAAATTTGAAAGTGAAGAACCATACCGGCATCATCATGTAAACCGGATCATCCTGTATGTCGGCCCAATATACAGAGTCCAGGACCTTGACGTTCTGTGCCTTTACCGATTTCACAACTTCATCTTCGAAAAGCTTATGACATCTGTATGCAGTCGATGCACGCAGATCGAAATAATCCAGGTCCGAAGTGTTCGAATAGAATCCGTTGAGATAATCCTCATCGAACTCTCTCGCATCCTCAAGATAGAAAGGCTCCAGTTTGCGGCTTATGTCATCATTCAGAATATTGGATCCGTCAATAGGGATATTCCTGAACTTAACATTTCCTGCTCTGGAATAATACTTTATCTCTTTGCTCTTTCCACGCTTGACTTCACCCCTGATGTAGTCCGCTTCGGTATAATCCGCATTGACTATCCAATACGGAATATAGATTCCGCGCAGATTTTCAGGAACACATTTTTCCTTTATCTCCTTGGGTACTATCGGGTTTTTCAGAAACCTGAGTCTGATGTACTTGATAGCCTGTTCCTTAGTTATCTGGAACGGTACAAGCCCGTCAGGTCTGTATTCTTTTGAGACTCTGTCGAAAACAATAGCCGGGTTCCCGCAATAGACGCAAAAAGTCGAAGACTCGGTATCACTCGTAACAACCTGCGCACCGCAGTGACTGCAGGTATAAACTCTGGTGTCATAGTACTTCGATTGAAGATCCGCATTCTTGTCTTCAACGTCTTCAGGTCTGAAAGAGCTGCCGCATGTGGCACACTCCAGTTTTTGAGATGCCGGATTGAATATAAGCCTTCCGGCACAATTCCTGCATGAAACAGCCATATTAAATTACCTTCCCTTTTTCCATATGAACGGATTATATCATAAAGGATTTTTTACTTTCTACTGTTATTTGCAGGTCCGGCTCAGCAGTTACCGGTGTAAACATACTTCAGTTTTTCCCTTGCAATATCTGCAAGTTCATAAACGCTGCTTACCGGTGTGGCGGAACGGTCTGTCATGTGAAAGCACGGGAAGAAACGCGATACATGAAGAGGAATATCTTTACCTGTCACACAACCGTTTGCATCCTTCAGAGAAGCAATCCAATCTGTCATTTCGCGCATCATATCAACAGAATCATTTATTCCCGGAACTATAAGACAAGTGAGTTCAACGTGAGATATCTTTACAGCTTCACTGATAAACTCCATCGTCATCTTAAGACTTCCTCCGAGAACTTTGGAATATGTCTCAGCATCAAAACACTTAAGATCGATATTCATCGCATCAATATATGGTCCTATCTCATCAAGAACAGACAGTTCAGCGGTTCCGTTGCTCACGATAACATTCTTCAGTCCGCGCGAATGAGCAAGCTTAGCGGTATCCCTGACATATTCATAACAGATGAGCGGCTCGTTATATGTAAATGCAATTCCGATATTTCCGTTCTTTTTCTGCTTCTCAGCAACCGATACAAGTTCCTCAGGTGTAAAGATCTCTGATGTTACTGCAAAGTCCTGTACCTCGTCACCCCAGGATATCTCATTGTTCTGACAGAAAGGACATCTGAGATTGCAGCCGTAACTTCCGACAGAGAGGATCCTGGAACCCGAAAAAAAGCGGTTAAGAGGCTTCTTCTCTATCGGATCCAAAGCAATGGAAGTAATACGGCCATAGCCGGACGGAACGGTCCTGTCAGAAAGACAGATTCTTGCACCGCAGAAACCTGTATCTCCCTCTTTCATATCGCAATGCCTGAAACACACATGACACCTGGTCACTTATCCCTCCCAAAACTATACGTGACGGACTACTTCAAAACGCTGGAGATAGTATTTCTCGCCGGGTCTGATACCGCCTTTCCGCATAGCGATATCAACCTGATCATCCACCGTATCAACACCTTCAAGATCAGGAAGCAGGAGTCCCCGCCTTCCGTCGCGCGTTGATACTATGACTCCGTATCTCTTTACATCAAGTTTATCTTTTGAATCGATGTCTTCGGGCTCTCCCAACACATCAACATTCACTTCCAGCATCGGCAATTCATCTTCAGTAATTGCATCAAAACGCGGATCTCTTGTTGATGCACTTATAGCATTATTCGCAATCTCCTGCGCCAGATTCGGGGCAGTGGGAGATATCGTGCCGATGCAGCCTCGGAGCTTCCCGAATTTATGGATCGACACAAAAGCTCCGGCACGCCTGTTCAGCAGATCTTCCGGTGTCTCGTTACTTTCCGCGATATTAAGAAGTTCTTCCGGCAAACTGATCCTTCTCTTATCCCGGATATAACTTTCCAGCGAAAGCCTTGCCAGACGCACATAGATGTCAGATGCAGCTTTCATATCAGACAGTTTCTTCTCTTCTTTGTTCAGATAATCTTTAAGAAAATGTCTGTTATTAGCTTCGCCTTTCTCAGGATAAAAAGAACAGATTCCGTAACCGACACCGGTAACGTCCTCGTGCGAGTACTTTCTGACCTTGACATTTCTGCCGTCCCAGGCACCCGCCATGATAACAAAAGATCTGTGGCCACACTCAGCTGCTTTATCACAGAATGATTCACTGAAATCAAAGAGCTCTCCAAAAGCCGCGCGTCCCATGACATCCATTATGCGTTCATCGTACTGAGGACCTTCTTCGGCAAAACCGTAAGGACCGTAGTCCTGAAGTTTATGAGACAGATCACCGCTGGCGACAAACACTGCTTTGCGGTCAAGACTGTCAACTGCTTCGCAAATGATCATTCCGAGCTTATAATGATCTGTCAAAGGAAGACCAGACAGACCAATCCTTACGATCTTTCCGCCTTTGTACTTGTTACGGATAAACCAAAGAGGCACCATTGTTCCATGGTCAAGAGCACTGCTCTCCTCACCCAAAGTACCGCACGGAAAACCCATGCTGTCAGCGATCTCACTGATCTTATCAGCAAGATCCTCATCGTATTCTTCGGAAAACCTGACCTGGGGAGCACCAAACTTAGCAAACGAACCTTTCGCACTTCTGCCAGGCGATATATGGAAATAATCTGCATACATCGTCTGATGAGGACTCGTAATGATTACAGTATCAGGATGAAGCGCAGCTATCTCATCAGCAACCTTCTCATATGAAGCAATAGTCGCTGCGACCTGCTTCTCATTTCCCCTGCCTACCTGAGGCACGATCAAAGGCGGATGCGGAACCATAAACGAAGCTAATAACGGCATACAGTTACCTCGTAAAATTTTCGATGAAAACCTACATATAAACCTGTAACTGAATTATACCAAATAACCCGGTTCTTTATTTTTATTCGGAACTATTTATCTTTCTCATGCATCTCATAGCGTTGATGATCGCAATGATGAGCACTCCGACATCTCCGAAGACCGCAAGCCACATATTTGCGATACCGAGTGCTCCAAGGATCAGGATCACTGCTTTTACGCCTAACGCGAAAATAATATTCTCCCAGACAATCCTCATCGTCTTCCGGGCTATCTTCATAGCATCAGCGATCTTCGACGGTTTATCATCCATGAGGACAACATCAGCCGACTCAATAGCCGCATCTGAACCCATGGCACCCATTGCAATTCCGCAGTCAGCACGCATCAATACCGGAGCGTCGTTGATACCGTCACCTACAAAGGCAAGCCTGCCTTTCTCAGATGCCAGCAGTTCCTCAACTTTGGATACTTTATCAGCAGGCAGAAGTTCAGCGAAAAATCCGGTGAGACCAAGCTTCTTTGCAACATTCTCAGCAACACTCTGTTTGTCTCCAGTAAGCATTACCAAACGCTTAACACCTATATCCTTGAGACTCTTTATTGCAGATCCGGAATCTTCTTTAATCTGGTCATTTATGATTATGTGTCCGAGATAATCAACAACTCCATTGTCTTCTCTGGCGACATGAATGATCGTTCCCGTGAGATGGCAGTCGTGCCATTTCGCACCGCACATATCCATCAGCTGACCGTTGCCGCAATAATATGTCTTGCCGTCAACAACAGCCTTAACGCCTTTGCCGGCAATCTCGTTTACTTCACCTATAAGAGACTTGTCGATATGACCTTCGTGAGCCCTTACGATAGATTGCGCAACAGGATGGCTCGAAAAGCTTTCGCAGCAGGCCGCGATATCTTTAAGTTCAGCCACACTGACAATATTCGGATGAACGTCATCGACTTCAAACACGCCTTTGGTAAGCGTTCCTGTCTTATCGAACACAACAGTATCTATTTTCGACAGGACTTCCATATAGCCCGCACCCTTGATCAGAATGCCGTCCTTTGATGCACCGCCAATGCCGCCAAAGAACGACAGCGGAACAGATACGACAAGCGCACACGGGCAGGATACAACAAGGAATACACAGGCTCTTGTAAGCCATGTTTTCCAGATCTCCCAATCACCGATACCCATGAACAAAGGCGGAACTATGCCAAGGATAAGCGCTGCAATAACAACAGCAGGTGTGTAATACCTCGCAAACTTGGTAATGAAATTCTCCACCTTGGCTTTCTTGTCGGAAGCATTCTCAACAAGTTCCAATATCTTGGAAACTGTACTCTGACCAAATGTCGAAGTTGTTCTTACCTTGATAACTCCGGTGAGATTTAACGTTCCGGATATTACATTGTCACTGAACGCCTTATCCACAGGAGCGGATTCACCCGTAAGTGCAGCCTGGTTAACAGTACTCTCACCTTCAATTATCACTCCGTCGATCGGTATCTTCTCACCGGGCTTAACGATTATCAGTTCACCAACTTCAACTTCATCAGGAGATACTTCGAATTCCTGATCATCTCTGATCACGGTAGCGCTGTCAGGTCTAATATCCATCAGTTTGGCAATCGATTTACGGGACCTTCCCACAGCGATACTCTGGAATAATTCGCCGACCTGATAAAAAAGCATAACAAAAGATGCTTCAGGATACTCGCCGGTTCCGAAGGCGCCGACAGTTGCAACCATCATCAGAAATTTCTCGTCGAAGATCTGTCCGTGAATAAGATTAATGAATGCAGTCTTAAGAACATCGTAACCAGCAATAGCATACGGTACCGCATAGAGAATCAGTTCCGCCCACCAGGGAAGCTCCACGAAATGCAGAGTCACTGCCACCGCTGCCAATAAAACGACAGCGATTATTATCCTGGTAAGCATCTTTTTCTGTTTGCGCGTAAATTTATATTTCATAAGACCATCATCCGAAAATAAAAACCGCAGCTCTTAAACTGCGGCGTAAAACTTATAACAAAACTGTGCAGTCAGGCTCGACTTTTGCAATAGCCTTAACGGCAAGCTTAACAATCTTGTCAAATTCCGCATCATCAGCTTCAAGAGTCATCTTCTGCTTAATGAAATTTACCTCGCAGCCCTTAACACCGGGGATCTTTAAGATAGCTTCCTGCATCTTCATAGCGCAATTAGCGCAGTCAAGATCTTCAAGTTCAAATGTTTTTTTCATATATGTACTCCTCTTTACTAATTTATAATCTGTTGCCGTTTCCGAATAGTCTTGAATGCTTATTTGCAAAACTACTCTGTCAGGTGTTCATATCCCTGAGCGATTATTGACTTAACATGCTCATCAGCCAAATGATAATAAATGGTCTTGCCATCTCTTCTGCTCTCAACCAGATTAGCAGCCTTAAGCACCTTTAACTGGTGAGAGATTGCTGACTGTGTCATGCCGAGAAGATCAGCGATAGCGCAAACACACATCTCATCCTCATAAAGCGCATACATTATCTTGATCCTTGTTGTATCACCAAAGATCTTAAACAGATCTCCCAAATCCTGCAGGAGTTCATCTGAAGGCATATCTTCCTTAATGTGCTTTAACAAAGCGGCATGATCGTGTGGCATATCCTTATCTCCTTTCTAATACATATGAATAATTGCTCATATGTTCATCTGTGCAGATATTATCACTTGATCAGAAACGTGTCAACAGTTAATTATCCGGCTGAAAACTTATGGTTTTCCTTAAGAGGTGCTTATATTCAGCAATATATGTTATCTTTGGAGCAGGAATACTTTACAGGAGAACAAATATGGGGCAGAACATTCTTGATTTTTTATATAAAACAGATGACATTTTATATTTCCCGGTACTGATAATCATAATGACTATTGCAGGTTTGTACTTCTCTTTCAGGACCAGATTTGTTCAGCTCCGCCTTTTCACTGAATCATGCAGACTTTTACTTGAACCATCCGAGGATAAATCCGGCAAAACTGTATCCTCGTTTCAGGCATTAATGATATCAACAGCCTCCCGTGTCGGAACCGGTAATATCGTCGGTGTCTCTACGGCAATCTGTATTGGCGGTCCCGGAGCTTGTTTCTGGATGTGGATCATGTGCATCCTCACTGCCGCTTCCGCTTTCGTCGAGAGTACTCTGGCCCAGATTTTCAAACAAAAAGATAAAGACGGCAATTATTTTGGAGGTCCTGCTTACTATATTGAGAAAGCACTTCATGCACCCTGGCTATCAATAGTATTCTGCATCTTTCTTATAGCAACATACGGATTCGGATTTAATCTTCTCTGTTCATATAATCTTCAGTCTTCTTTTGCTACTTATGGATTCTACCAGGCTAATACAGTAAATCTATTTGGGAATGAGATAAGTATAGTATCGATTATTGTCGGTATTATACTGATGGTCCTCGTTGCTTTTTTCATGCTTGGCGGAGGCAAAAGAGTAGTAAAGTTTACAGAGGTCCTAGTGCCTTTCATGGGAATCGCCTATGTTGCAATTTCACTTATCGTTATAGTCATAAATTTCAGAAATATTCCTTCCATGTTCGTAGAAATATTCAAAGATGCATTTGACTTCAAAGCGATATTCGGCGGTGTCGCCGGATCGTGCCTAGTATACGGAATCAAGAGAGGACTGTATTCAAACGAGGCCGGTGTAGGCTCTGCGCCTAACGCTTCCGCCTCCGCGAATGTTACGCATCCTGCAAAGCAGGGACTTGTCCAGACATTATCCGTATACATCGACACGCTTCTTCTCTGCACCGCTACTGCTCTGATGTGTCTTTCCTCCGGTGCCGGGCGCAATGCGGATGTAGCAGGAGCGCAGTATGTTCAGGATTCGATCTCAACGGTTTTCGGGTCTTTCGGATCAGTATTCATTACAGTCGCGATGGTTCTTTTCGCATTCACTACACTTCTTGGAAACCTATTCTATGTTGATAACGCACTCGCATATATCAACAAGAAGAAAATGCCTTCAAAGAGATTCCTGGATATCTTCCATATCATTTGTTCAGTAGTAATCTTCTTAGGAACAATGATTCCAATGGATGCAGCCTGGGCAGCAGCAGATATTACGATGGGAGGAATGACTCTTATTAATATCCCTGCCTGTATACTGCTCGGAAGCACTGCATTCAAGACACTGAAAGATTATGAGAAGCAGAAGAAAGCCAACAAAAATCCGGTATTCAAAGCATCTGACATAGATTTAGATATCAATGAACTGGATCTTTGGAAATGAGATCTTTTAACCAGCTTATATCTCAAAAATGTTGTATCTAACCATGTAGGATCTGCATACAGCAGACTGATTCATGATCATCTAATTGTCACACCCGATCCTGCTGTCCCCGGTAAACCCATCCTCTTCATGGATCTTCTGCTTCTGCTCGTACATCTGTTTGTCTGCCCTGACAAAAACCTCATTGAATGAATGATCATTTTCGCGGTCAAACACAGCTGTTCCGTATGCGATCGATACACGTTTGGAGATATCATCAGACGAATTGCGTTGCTGTTCGAGCATCATGTTAAGTGTCTCAAGCTTCTCATCGATCCTTGCATATTCAAGAACGGAAGGAATGATTACAAACTCATCTCCTCCTATCCTGAATACTGTACTCATCGGGAACGCTTTACAGAGGATCCTTGTTGCCGTCTTGATCGCACGGTCACCTGCCTGATGACCATGGGTATCGTTAATTAGTTTCAGATAATTGAGGTCACACATTATGACGGCGAATTCAGCTGTGCCGGACTTGATCTGTTCATTGATATATCCGACTGTATCCTCAAAAGCATGCTTGTTCTTTACATTCGTAAGAGAATCTACATATGCCAGGTTTCTCATCGTTACAAGGTCGTCTTCCTGTTTCTTAAGAGTCTGCGCAGCCTTCTCGATACGCTCATCCTGCGCTGCAACATGTGCCCTGATATCTTCAGATCTTGCGCGGATCTTATCTATGGCAAGTCTGAAGTTCCTTGACACTTCACCAACCTCATCGTTCTTCTCGGGCGGAAGTATGACATCATAATTGCCTTCACCTATCTCGTTGGCCACAGCGGCGATCTTTCTCAAAGGATTCGTAATGCGCAGCGAGATTATCGCAGCCACAGTCACAGAAACAGCTGCCATAAAAACAGATGCGGCAATCATGATGATAACAGCCTGGTCGCGTTCTCTGTAAATACTGTCATGCCCGTCACACAAAACAAACTTCATACCGTTGCGCAATGTCACAAAGGCCATAACACGGTCTCTTCCTTGATAACGGTACCTTACCAGCGAGTTCGATGTCCTTTCCTGAGTCAGCAATGCCCCATTCTCAACTATCTCGTCTTCCTCGTCTCCGTGTACATCTTCCTTTCCAAGAAACTCAAGATGATAATGGATACTTCCATCTGCCTCCTTGAGATACATATATCCGGTATCGTGATAGCTTAATGAGTCAACCCACTCAAGAAGTCTTGTGAAACTGACATCAATACCTATGACCGCAATAGGAGTACCTTCCATAAAGACCGGTTCGACATAAGTAATCAGATAATCGCCTACGCTTGCGTCATAATATGGCTTGGTCCAAAGTGCTTTACCGTTATTTATCGGTCCATAATACCAGTAATCAGCAACAGGATCTTCGGCGATCTCCAATTGGGTAAAAGGAATGATCTTAAAGGTTCCATCATCATCACGGCTGAAATATGTTCCCTCCTCGCAGTCAACGGGGCCGGTCACATCAAGGGTATAATGAATGTATGCACTCTGAATGAAATCGTTGCCTTCAGTCATATATCTGATAAGATCATCTGATTCATCAACTATAGAATAACGCAGTTCGGAATCATCTTTAAGAGTCTGAAGATCCGGAATCCTGCTCGCAGTCCATCTTGAAAGAGAACCTACGGCATCCTCTATCCTGAGGAGCTCCGTGTCAAGGTCAGATCCTCTCTCATCGCAGAACAGATTCATCTGGGTCACAGCGCCTTTGGTGAGCACGTTTCCCATAAACATAACGCATATTGCCACCAGACCTGCAGCAAGTACAAGTATCACGCTGATTATCAACAGCATCAGCTTAGTGATTATCGAAGAAAAGAAATGCCTTGTTTTCCTCATTTCAAATCGCCTTGATCGAATTCTATATCCGCAAAAAACAAAATAACCTGAAACGGTATCCAGGTTAGTTTGAAATCTTTTGCTTAAGATTATTTTCTTTCAGGCCAGTGCTTTTTGCAAGACTCAAAATCAATTATCTGAATTTGTACAGTGAAGCATACACGCCGTTCTTATTCATCAGTTCCTCGTGTGTACCGCTCTCTTCGATACCGTTCTCTGTTAAGACAAGTATCCTCTCAGCATTTCTGATCGTGGACAATCTGTGCGCAATAACGAGAGTAGTCCTGTTTTCCGCAAGTCTTTCAAGGGATTCTTTGACGATATTCTCACTCTCATTGTCAAGCGCACTCGTTGCCTCATCGAAAATAAGGATCGGCGGGTTCTTCAAAAATACTCTGGCAATCGATATGCGCTGTTTCTGGCCTCCGGAAAGCTTTACGCCCCTCTGTCCAATATCAGTGGCATAACCATGCGGCAAAGACATTATGAAATCATGAGCATTTGCAAGCTTTGCCGCCTCAACTATCTCTTCCTGTGTCGCGCCGGGTCTTCCGTAACTGATGTTATCGTAAATCGTGCCTGCAAACATATACACATCCTGCTGGACTATGCCGATATTGTCACGGAGACTCTTCAGGGTGACATCCCTGATATCTTTCCCGTCGATTCTGATCGTGCCGCCGGTAACATCGTAAAATCTCGGAATCAGGCTGCAGAGAGTTGTTTTGCCACCGCCTGAAGAACCGACAAGTGCCACATAGGAACCGGCGCTAACTTCAAGATTAATGTGACGCAGGACTCTGTGTGCTCCGTCTTTATATTTGAATGAGACATCATCAAATTCGATATCACCCTTAACATCAGTCAGGGGAACTGCATTTTCTTTGTCCTTAATATCCGGCTCCATGTTTATCATCTCGACAAAACGTTCGAATCCTGTATATCCGTTCTGGAACTGTTCTGTAAAATCAATGAGTGTTCTTACAGGTTCAGTAAAAACATTTATATAAAGGAGAAATGCTATGAAATCCGGAACCTGAACAAGTCCGTTGGACATGAGGACACCGCCGGCAACAATAACGATAATGTTGATAAGAAGCGTAAATGCCGTCATTCCTGAATGGAATATTCCCATATTAAGATAACTTGCCTTTTTTGCCTTGAGGAAACCATCATTCCCAACCTTGAATTTCTCATTCTCGATAGCTTCATTAGCAAAGGATTTTACGACTCTTATTCCGGACAGATTATCTTCGATCTGTGTGTTGATCTCAGCGATCTTCACTCTGTTCATCTTGAACGCTTTACGCATTCTTTTGTTGAGGATATAGGCAAATACAAACATGAAGGGGAGCATGACAAAAGCGGCTATCGTAAGATATCCGCTGATTCCCGCAAGTATAACAAAAGCACCGATTATCTTGATTAATGAGATAACTATATTCTCCGGTCCGTGATGCAGAAGTTCCGTAATCTCAAAAAGATCATTTGTGATCCTGCTCATAAGCTGGCCGACCTTCTGGTCATCATAAAACGAGAATGAGAGTTTCTGATAATGAGAGAAGATCTCGGCGCGCATGTCATATTCCATTTTCGCGCCCATAACGTGGCCATAATAAGATATATAATAATTTGCGAAAAACTGAACTGCCAGAAGCACCAGAAGAACACCTCCGATGAATAGTATCCTCCTCATTCCATCCTCAGCCGTCATATCAGGAATCTCAGATGTAATGCTCCTTACTGCAAGAGGGATGACCAAAGCAACAGCGGATGCGATTACAGCAAAGAACATATCCAGGAAAAAAGTCCCCAGATACGGCTTATAGTAGCTTATCATCCGCCTAAGGTTATCCTTCATTCAGCAGTTTTCGTTCCTTTCACAAAGAATTACGGAAAATGCTACTATTATAATCGTTACGAAAACCAAACGATATATTATTCTTAACAGATATATTAGCTTTCTATATCGAAAACATGTGCAACGGGGTTTGCTAAAAAGGAGTTATTTATGTATGTAAGACATGCTGAAGAAAAAGATATCCAGGGTTTGCTTAGTCTTCTGGTACAGGTCGATATGGTCCACCACACAGGCCGTCCGGATATTTTCAAAGGACCTGCAACCAAATACACCGCAGAGGAACTGAAGCAGATCATCAGTTGTGACTCAACACCTGTTTTTGTATACACAGATGATACAGATGCAATCTACGGTCACGCTTTTTGCATCAGCAAACAGGAAATCGGCCATTCCGTCTTGACTGATATAAAAACACTTTACGTTGACGACATCTGCGTTGATGAAAAACACCGTGGACAACATATCGGCACAATGTTGTATAATCATGTTCGCGAATATGCAGAAGCAAACGGATTTTACAACATTACGTTAAATGTATGGAACTGTAATCCGGGTGCAGTGAAATTCTATGAATCATTGGGTTTTAAGCCACAGAAGATCGGCATGGAAATGATCCTTTGATCCGTATTCGGAGGATAAAATGGTCAATACAATCGGATTGGTATTATGGTATGCCGCACTGGCATTTCTGCTTTTCTTTGGAGTAAAGTTCAGCAGGAAAAAGACATGGAACGAAGAAAATATGTCTTTTGACCAGACTAAATGTTTTCTTGGTTTTTGCGCAGTTATAATCTGTTTTCATCATATAGCACAGTTCACATGCGCGTCATGGCTTAATCCCAGATATATCAGACATGGTCTCGACATCTTCGTAACCGCCGGTTATCCAATGGTTGCTATGTTCCTGTTCTGTTCCGGTTTCGGTCTGTATAAGAGTGCCAAAGCTAAACCTGATTTCTTCAAACGCTTTATTCCCGTCAGGATCATCCCTATCCTTATCCCGACCATTCTTACGGCTTTGGTCTATGTATTCTTAAGACACTACAGGAAGCTTCCCTTTATAATCAATAACCCTATCGCAGTCGGTGAACATACGACTCTGCATCCGTTCATCTGGTACATACCCTGCATGCTGGTCCTTTATATAGGCTTTTACATCGGCTTTGGTCTATTCAGAAAAGACTGGACAGGAATACTTACGGTAGCACTTGCAACACTCGGATGGATCGCTTACTGCATCTATTTCGGATATGGAACATGGTGGTTCAACACATGTCACATGTTCCTCGTCGGGATATTGGTTGCCAAGTATGAGAAGAAGTTTTTCGAGAGTTGCAAAAAACTCTATGTGCTGAGAGTTATCGGAACAATTATCCTTTGTGCGGCACTCTGGTATGCTGCAGATAATGCGGGCGGATATTTCCTTTCTGCAAACAAACTCCAGTGGACTCCTCTAAACGGATACAAAGCAGATCTTTTCGCATGGATCTTCCAGTTCCTTTATACCCTTGCCTTCATGTCACTTTATTATCTTCTCAGCATGAAGATGAAAGTAGGTAATCCTATATCAAGATTCTTCGGAAAGTTCACTCTTGAACTCTACCTTGTACACGGTATCTTTGTTAACATGTTCGGTTTTTACATGATCCAGGAGCCAACAAAACCAATTTACTACATCAAGAATGTGCCTCTGTACACACTCGTTGTCCTTGCCTGCTCGATCCCGGTTGCATTTGGTCTTAGCATACTTGATAAGAAGGTCGGAAAGGCTCTCAGGCCTAAGAAAAAAGCCTGAACGGAAGTTCTTCTTGTTGAGTCAAGGCGTAAACATTTCCGTAACCATTTCCGGTTAAAAAGTTTACGGCCATCAAAAACAGTAGCGGTAGCAGAAATCCTCGGAGTTCTTATTCTGCGGAAAGTACTCCTCATAAGGTGAACCGGGAATAAAACCTTTGTGCATGGTAGCCAGCATGTCATCGCAATGAGGCTTATTGCCGGCAACGATACGGATATTCCCATAATGATCATCAGGAAGGATATCTACCGATATAACACAGGCCTTTGCTTTATACCCTGAAAGCAGTCTGTCAAAAGCCATATGAGAAAACCCCCTATAACAGTATAAATACAGAATATCATAAGCATTTTTATCAATTTCAGTTGAAAACAAAGATCAAAATAGAATCTTTACAAAAACTGCGATTTTTCTTCACTTTCATACCGGGTTTCCGGACCCTGGAATAAATCAACAATAATTGACAGCAAATCAGGCATTATTGTATATTTATCAAAGAATAAAACGCGTTTTATATGCGCGAAAAGGGGTAGTTTAATATGGCAATCTGGGACAATCCTGCGAACGGCGCGGGCGGATTCGACGCATCAAAAATAAGGACCTTCTCGGCAGACTCGGTCAAGTGTCCGAACTGCGCTTCCAATCTTGTTTTCGATTCCGATCACGGAGCATGCATCTGCAGAAACTGCGGCGGACTTTTCGATCCCGAGACCTATGACAAGGTAGGTTCTTTTGGTCTCGTTAATCCCGAGAAGAATTACGACGGCACCATTGAAGTCAGCAAAGAGGACGAGGCCCGTGTCGAGATCGTCTGCAACTCCTGTGGCGCCGAGATCGTCACCGATAAGAATACAGCAGCCACATTCTGCGCATTCTGCGGCTCACCCGCACTTGTCAGCAGAAGGCTTACGCGTGAGTTCAAACCTGACTACATAATCCCGTTCCAGTTCGATAAGGAAAAGGCCATAAAGATCTTCGAGGAACACTGTACAGGCATCGATCACCTTCCAAAGAACTTCAAGTCCCAGAAGGTTCTCGCAAAGATGACCGGTCTCTACGTTCCAACATGGATCATCTCCTCTGAAGTCGAAGTCAATGTAGTCGGCAAAGGCAAGATGGGCAAGATGGTGGATGACGCCTATGCAGAGAATCACACATCTACGCACGGCAACTTTGCCACGCTTACATACGGTGTGGTCAAGTTCAGACTGAAGAATGTTCCTTTCGACGGTGAGATCAAGATTGCAAACCGCCTGATGGCCGCAGCCGAGCCTTTCGACTATTCAGAGCTTGTCAGATTCAAGCCCGAATATCTGCAGGGCTTTTTTGCGGAGAAATACGACGAGCAGCCGCTCGACATAACCGACAGGATCTACAAGCGCCTTGACTCTTATGCGTTGAAAGTATGCGATGAGGTAACTTTCGGGTACGATGACTTTGTCCCCGAGTCTGATGCCAGCATCACCAAATATAAAAACCAGGACATCAAGTACGCACTTCTTCCCTGCTGGTTCTTGAGCATCGATTACGATGGCAGAAATTATCAGTACATCGTAAACGGCCAGACCGGAAAAGTCTCAGGTGAGTTCCCTTATGCAAAGGGCTGGGAGACCATTGAACGCACCGGAAGGCGCGCAAGAATGGAAGCGGTCAGCCTGAACTCAAGCCTCCGCGCGCTCCTCTATCTGACGCCTGTACTCGTTCTCGGTATACTCCGTGCCATCTCAAGCTTCTCAAGATCTTCAGCATTCATGCTGTTCATCTTCAACCACCCGATAGAACTGCTGATCCTTCTCATAACACTTGGTGCAGTCTGCTATCTGTGTGCTGAGATCCTTCCGAAAATCATGCGCGGCCGCGAGAAAAAAGATCTTGCTATCCTCGCCCAGTCAAGCAGCCACGACCTGGCTCCCGCCCAGGGTGTCGAAGCATATTACGATTCCTCATTCCCTATCACCGCTTATGAGACGACGAAGGACTTCATCTCAGTCGAATCTGGCTGGAAATACGGTGAAAGAGAGAAGTTCGATTTCAAGACCGCCATGCCTGAAGCTGAAGAGTCCGGCCTCGACGAGAATGCCACTGACTTCGAGAAGAAGGGTATGGGCAGAAAGATGATGCAGTAAGAAGGTTGGGTTCTGTCTTGGAAAAGAATAACCTTATCAAAGTCATAACCTTCACTATAATCTTTAGAAATATGGCTTCACAAAAAGCTTCACGTTTTACATTTAAATCGTGAAGCTTTTCATGAAATAATGGGTTTTTTGCTGATTTCCTTCACGATTTTGACCGAATTCGTGAAGGTGTTTGTGAAGCACTGAAGATCGAGGTTTTTCGAGCATTTCAGATAGCAATGCAAAGCGCAGGTTGAATTGGGCACTGCGCAATTCAGATAGCAA
>JAIKYD010000021.1 GCA_024683485.1 Saccharofermentans sp.
GAGGCCCAGATACCGTTTGGTCGTGCAGGGTTATGAAGGTACGGGATTTATCCCGTGGTACATAAGGTTTAACGGAGCGGGCGAATTAGTGGAAAAGTTCGGCATCGACAAAGGTGAATTCAGGTCGTTCCCGAGCGGCCATAGCATATTGAGCATGTCGGTGATAGTGATCCTGCAGATGCTTTCGTGGTCCTTTGAGAAGCTTAAGGATAAGAGGCTGGTGATGAGCGTTCTGGGGTTTGTTTTCGCGTTGATGATAATGGGCACGAGAATGATGCTGGGCGCGCATTATCTGAGCGATGTTTCTTTCGGAGCGCTGATATGCTCTGTAATGGCATTGGCCTTCACGGCCGTTCAGCACAAGATAACAACAAGTCCAAATTCCTGACAGGGAAGATCGGAGGTATGAATATGAGTACGGTGACAACTGAACCCAAAGCAGCAAAGCCCATGCGCGAGATATCCGTCGAAGGATGCGAGGTGCTTGGAAAAGGCGGTAACGGCATAGTTTACAGGCTTGATCCCGAGACCATCGTTAAAGTGTATTTCGGCAACCGCAACACTCCTGAGAAGATCAACCAGAACAGGGAAGTCACGAAGAAAGCGTTCGTACACGGTGTGCCGACGACGATCGCTTTTGATATGGTGAAGGTCGGGAATGATTACGGGGTCGTCTTTGAGATGATAAATGCGCAGGCACTCAATAAGGAGATCGTTGCACATCCGGAGAAGATCGAAGATTATGCCAACATGATCGCTGATACGCTTAAGAAACTTCACAGTACGGAGTTCGAGCCTGGCACTCTTCCGGATTCGAGGGACAGGGCAAGAGCCGATATTAAGGCGACGCTTGATGCGGGTCTCTATACGCCGCAGGAAGCCGAGAAACTCTACAAGATCGTCGACAAGATCCCTTACAGGAACACATTCATACATCAGGATTTCCATCCCGGCAACATCATGCTCCAGAACGGCGAGATCGTGCTGATCGACGTTGAAGATTCCGGTCTGGGCCATCCCGTCCTTGATCTGTCATCTATGTTCCTGGTCTATATCACGGCAGCGAAAACACAGTGGAAAACGACCGAGATGGGCATTACAAAGCAACAGTTCGCAACGCTCTGGGATATCATCGTCAAGAGATATTTCGGCACGACGGATTCCAAGGAGATCGAAGAGATCAACCGCGTTCTTGAAGGCTATTCCATGATCAAGCTGATCAGGGGCATTGCCACGTCTCCTTCGGTACCTAATATAATCAGAAAGCCTGTCTCAGCTATCAAGAAGAAGACACTTCTAAAAGTCGCTGACACGCTTTATCCGGTACCGTAAAATATTGGGAGAACAGGAGAACTGACATGAGAAACACATTTATTGACCTTCCCGGCGTAAATAATGCGAGAGACCTTGGCGGCTATCCGGCAGACGGGAAGCGCATCAGGACAGGCGTGCTCTTAAGGAGTGGAAAATTGTGCAACGCAGAGCCCGAAGCGCTTGCTCTGCTGAGCGGGAAATACCGAGTGAAATACATCGTTGATTTCAGGATGGCTAAAGGAAAAGACCAGATTCCGGATCCTGAAGTTGAAGGTGCAGAGATCGTAATGCTTTCTGTCGTCGAATTGGAAGACTACATCGCCAAAGCCGGCAAACCCGAACTTGCTGATCAGTATCTGTCAGGTGACGGCGTCAAAGATCCAAAAGTGTTGTTCAGGCTCGCCTATGAATACGGGATGCTGAGTCCTGACATGTACCTTCTTTTGTTGTTAGGTGAGCGCGGCAAGAAAGCATACCGTGAGTTTTTCAGGCTCCTGATTTCGCACGATCCTGAGCAGGGTGCCATACTCTGGCATTGCGAAGACGGCAAAGACAGAGCTGGCCTTGCTGCCATGCTGATACTCTCCGTATTAGGTGCGGACAGGGAAGCAATTATCGAAGATTATATGCTCACCAATGAAGGCAATCAGGCTCGGATCGCTAAGACCAGAGCCGCATGCGAAGCGGCCGGTATGCCGCCTGACATGACCGAGGCAATGATATTTTCTGACGGAGGAGTTTTCGAACATTATATGACCTTCGCTCTCGACACACTCGAAAACAAATACGGAAGCATTGAAGGCTATGTCAGGGAAGAGCTTGGAGTTACAGACGAAGAGCTGGGAATACTGAGGGAGAAATATCTGGAGTAAATAGCCGGGCAAAAGATGTTCGTTTATATCAGATCAGTGCATTTGCCGATGTGAAGACCAAGAGGAAGGGCCCCGTCTTATAACCACTTGGATGCCCATTCCCTGAGTTCATCGACTGTGGCGCTTGCCTTGAATCTTTCGCCGGCCGTGACTTTCGCGCCACTTGCAAGGCTGGCGATGTTTTCACCTGAAGAGCCGATCCCGCTCGAACCTGAAGTCGCAAAAGGAATTATCGTCTTGCCGGAGAAATCATATTGCTCAGCGAAAGTATCGATTATCGACGGTTCTCTGTACCACCATACCGGGAAGCCGATGAATACAGCATCGTAAGAGGACATGTCCTCGACTGTGGAAGCGATCTCCGGGCGGCTCGCACGGTTCTTCATCTCGACAGAGCTTCTGCTCATGGGATTCATCCAGTTAAGATCTGATTTTGTATAAGGTACACGCGGCACGATCTCGAAGAGGTCTGCGCCCGTGGCCTGTGCCAGAGTCGTGGCGAGCTTTTTGGTAACGCCGCTCGCGGAGAAATAAGCTACTAGGATTTTAGACATATTAACCCATCTCCTTTTTGATGTTTCTTGCAAACTCGCGTGCCGCGTTTAGGTCGTCTTCGTTGGGGCGGCCTTTGTTCATGCCTTTGAATTCGCCCTTACAGTGGAATTCCTTATCGAGCACGGGAATGCCCACTGTGCTTGCTACCGATCTTACTTTCTTATATGTGGATTTCATCATGGCTGCTGTGCCAAAATTAATTATCATGCCGACCTTGTCTTTGCTGAGACCTGACACGAAAGTACTTACTTCAGGAGCAATCGTGAAGGCGTAATAGGAATTGCCGAGGAGAAGAACATCAACTTTTTCGTTTATTGGCGTATCGATAGGGAGAGCCTCAACACCCAGTTCTTTTGCGATGGCTTCAGCGAGACGTTTTGTGTTACCGGTTTGAGTATAGTATCTGACTGCAAATGTCATTATCCTGTCTCCTTAGTTGTTCAAGAGTTTCTCGAGTCTTTCATATTGGGGGTAAGACCGCACTTTGTGGCGGTATTGACTATCAGGAGGAACTTGCCTTTAAACTCTGATAAGGACACGCTGTTGCCCTTGTTGTCGTTAACGGTAAAATCGTAAATACTCATTTTCTCAATTCCTTATAAAAGTGCTTTTACACATTCTTCGACATTCTTCATGTCGCTTGTGGGTTCGAATCTTGCTACGACATTTCCTTCACGGTCGATGACGAACTTGGTGAAGTTCCACTTGATGTCAGGCTTCTTGTCCCAATCAGGATCAGCCTCTGAGAACATCTTCTCGAGAAGTGCCTTGTACTCATGCTCTTCAAATCCCTCAAAACCCTTCTGTGACTTAAGATATGTGTAGAGGGGAAGTTCATTCTCTCCGTTAACATCAGCCTTCTTCATCTGCGGGAAGGTTGTATTGTAGTGAAGAGTGCAGAACTCATGGATCTCATCGTCAGTTCCGGGAGCCTGGCCGCCGAACTGGTTGCAGGGAATATCAAGGATCTCAAGTCCCTGATCGTGGTAGTTTTTGTAAAGCTTCTCGATAGGTTCATATTGAGGAGTAAAACCGCAGCCTGTTGCCGTGTTGACGACAAGGATGACTTTTCCTTTGAATTCCGAAAGCTTTAATGTCTCGCCTTTTCCTGTGGTAACTTCGTAATCGTAAATCATGACTGTTCTCCTTTTAGTTTTATTGATTTTTGCACTTTGCATTTTCCATATTGTTCAATGCTTTGTAAGTAAGTATGTAAAGCATCTTGAACTCTTCTTCATTTAGTCCCACACAGGACGCGATACAGGGAGGGATCTTGAGCGCTTCATCCTTTACGGATTCGCCTTTGTCTGTCAGCTCCAGGATCAGGAGTCTCTCGTCTTCAGGATCTCTTTTTCTTGTGATGTATCCGGTGGTCTCAAGTTTCTTAAGAACGGGAGTAAGGGTTCCGTAATCCAGGTGGACTCTGGCTGCCAGATCTCTCGAAGAAACGCTTACGGATTCCCACATGACCATCATGACAATGTACTGGGTGTAGGTGAGTCCGAGCTTTTTGAGGTAAGGAGTGTACTGGCTTACCAGTTCCTTCGAGCACGCATAGAGTGGGAAACATACCTGGTTTGAGAGTTTAAGTGAGTCGTACTTTTTTGAATTCTTCATATCCATTCTTCTTATGTATTGTGTTTGCTTTTGCACAATTTACTTGTGTCAAAGTAATTATCTTACGAAAAATACACCATGTCAATAGAGAATTGAATATTTCTTTGCTCTCTTATAAGTTTTTTTGTCGCAAGAACACAGGCTCACTGCCATTAGTAGTGAAGCCGTATGATTTATGCTGATTATGCGACTTGAAGATTCTTTACGATCTTATCAATTTCCTTGAAGCTTCTGGCTGTGATCGTGATCAGAACGAGTAGCCCGTTGTCCTGGAAATAATAGATCTGAAGCGTTGAGACATCATAACCATCTCTATCTAATACTGTTTTAATCGCGAAACAGGATTTGCCATCCATTTTGTAGTCTTTGACGTACTCTATACTTTTAGCAGGATATTTTAAGGTTTTGTTCCATTCTTCGAGAGTGTGTTCTTTTGTAGCATCTTCTTTAAGTTGTTCATCAAGCACATAATCGATTTTCAGGGTTGCCCGTTTTTCCCACACAAAACAGGGACCTGCTATATCTATGCCGGTATAGTCGTTCATTAATATATTTCTTTTATCAGTATCGAACCATTCGGCCCTGTAATCGCCTGTTAACTTATATGCTATACCTCCGGCATGGCTTATATATCTGTCACCCTCAATGGTTCCCACAACATCTCCGACAGTTGTTGTCTCGGTATAGAGTGGTATGGTGGTAACCGGTTCGTGAACTGAACTGCAGCCGGACATAAGAAAAATTGTTGCAGACACAATAATACTTATAATCTTTTTCATCTAATAATCTCCCTTGCAAAAAAATCAAAGATTTCTTCGTATTCCAATAATGAGTATACCATGAATGGCCCTTGATAAAATAATAGCGGAGTAATGATTCAGAACTGACAAGTAAAAATACTTGACACGCCCCTGAAGCTTTGTTATTATGTGCAAGCTTGTATAGAGGAGGCTTGCCTTTAAATGCGCGAAAAATCAGTAAGAACAGATCTTTTGCTCGATTTTTACGGCAATCTTCTTACGCCCAAGATGAGGCGCACCTGCGAGAGTTACTATAACGATGATCTGACTTTGGCTGAGATCGCTGAAGCAGAGGGTATCTCAAGGCAGGGCGTTCACGACACGGTCAAGAGGGCGGAAAAGCAGCTTGAGGAGTATGAGGAGAAATTAGGTCTTCTTAAACTTTTCGAGCTGCAGCAGGCGATGGCAAAACAGGCATTGGCACATATCAGGAGCGGCGATACCGCTAAGGCTGCCAAAGAGCTTGAAGAATTGATAGAGGAAATGTAACAGAGTGTTTGAGATCTTATCGCAAAAGCTTCAGAATATAACCTCAAAGATGCGCGGCAAGGCCCGTGTCAGTGAGAGCGACATCAAGGAAATGATGCGCGAGATCCGTATGGCGCTGCTTGAAGCAGACGTCAATTACGGTGTCGTTAAAGAATTTGTTGCCGATATGTCCGAGAAGTGCAAGGGCGCTGATGTTATGGAGTCTTTCACTCCCGGTCAGCAGATCGTTAAGATCGTAAGAGATTCGCTTACTGAACTTCTCGGCGGTGAGGACGGCGAAGATAAACTCAAAGTATCTTCAACCGGTTTTAATATTATTATTCTTTATGGTCTTCAGGGTGCAGGTAAGACCACTACGGCTGCCAAGCTTGCTAAGCTTCTTAAAGAGAATGGTAAGAAGCCAATGGTAGTTTCCGTTGACGTTCACAGACCTGCTGCTGCACAGCAGTTGAAAGTGTTAAGTGATTCAGTCGGCGTAGATTGTTATATCGATCCTGAAGAGAAGGATGCCGTTAAGATCGCAAAAGATGGTGAAGGCAGAGCAAGATATATGCTTTGCAACTATCTTATCATTGATACTGCGGGCCGTACTGTTGCAGATGAGGAACTCATGGAGGAGCTCCGTGATATAGCTGCTGCAGTCAATCCTACTGAGAAGCTTCTTGTTGTCGATGCAATGATCGGTCAGGAAGCAGTTAATGTGGCGCAGCTTTTCGAGCAGAACATTGGCATGGATGGCTTCATCATGACGAAGCTCGATGGTGACGCAAGAGGCGGTGCCGCACTTTCTATCCGTAAACTTACAAATAAGCCTATCAAATATATCTGTACTGGCGAGAAGGTTGACGCAATCGAGAGGTTCTATCCTCAGCGTATGGCTGACAGGATCCTCGGAATGGGTGATGTCGTAAGCCTTATTGAGAAGGCACAGCAGAATATAGACGAGGAAGAAGCCCGTAAGGCAATGGAACGCATGATGGGCAGTTCCTTCAACCTTGATGATCTTTATTCACAGTTCGAACAGATGAAGAAGATGGGTTCGCTTAAAGATCTGGTCGGTATGATGCCCGGGGCAGCCGGCAAAGTCAACGAGGAAGATCTTGATGATAAGATCGTTGACAGGCAGATGGCGATCATCACTTCCATGACCAAGAAGGAGAGAAGATCTCCGCAGATCCTTAATGCAAGCAGGCGTAAGAGAATAGCAGCAGGTGCCGGTGTTCAGGTATCAGATGTTAATAAACTCATCACACAGTATGAGCAGACCGCCAAGATTATGAAGCAGTTCAGCAACGGCAAGGGCGGATTCAAGATGCCTAAGGGATTTGCAAAACAGGCAGCCAAGATGGGCCTTAAAGGCAACATGGGCGGTATGGGAGGTATGTCCGGCCTGGGTAATATGGGCGGTATGTCAGGAATGGGTTCAGGTTTTCCGCAGGGACTTGGAAGTCTTTCAGCTCCCAAAGAAGATAATGATTATCAGTCCAGTGCTCCGGCAGGAAGACGCGACCGCAAAAAGAAGCGCAAGGGCAGAAGATAAAAAATTATATAGTCGATCCCGTCATATATATGACGCAGATTATAAATAACAAAATACATATTTTGGAGGAAACAAAAATGGCAGTTAAGATTCGTTTAAGAAGAATGGGTAAGAAAAAGGCACCTTTCTATCGTGTAGTTGTTGCTGATGCAAGATACCCCAGAGATGGCCGTTTCATCGAGGAGATCGGTTACTATGATCCCATGACAGAGACAGACGGCGTTAAGATCGATGCTGATGCAGCAAAGAAGTGGATCGCTAACGGAGCTCAGCCCACAGATACAGTAAAGTCTCTTCTTAAGAAACAGGGAATCATCTGATAATCATCATTTGATCTCAAAAATAAAAGGAAGGAGAGCTTTATATGGACGATTTATTGGTATATATCGCCAAAGAACTTGTCAGCAATCCTGATGAGGTAAATGTTAAGAAGACAGAGCGTGGAAACACAGTTGTTTTCGAGCTGTCCGTTGCTCCCGAAGATACAGGAAAGATCATCGGCAAGAACGGTAAAAGAGCCCAGGCTATCCGTTCGATCATGAAGGCTAAGTACCTTAAAGAAGGTAAGCGCGTTATTGTCGATATAGTAGGCTGATTCTTTTGGAAGATCTCATCATTATAGGAAAGATAACCGGCGCGCACGGCGTCCGCGGGGAACTTAAGGTTTTCCCGTTAACGGACGACGCGCGCCGTTTCCTTAAACTTAAGGAATGTTTCATCTGCGGGCAGAATTTCGAGAAGCCCGAAGCTTCATTATGCGCATCTGCAAGACTCGACAGGGGAAATGTTCTGGTTAAATTTGAAGGTGTCTCTGACAGGGACAAGGCTGAACTCCTGCGCGGAAGATTCATTGCCGTGGACAGGAAGGATGCCGTCAAACTCAAAAAAGACAATTATTTCATCACAGATCTTAAAGGCCTTAAGGTCATTGATGATACCAGAGGCGAAGTGGGAACTGTCATTGATTGTTTTGAGACAGGCCCGCAGTTCACGCTCGAGATCAGGCGTGACAGTAAAAAGAACCTTATGATCCCTTTTGTTAAAGCCTATTGCTACGAAGTCAACATCGCTGAAGGCTATATCAAATGCAAAATGCCTGATGGGCTTTACGAGCTCTATTCCTGAGGCTGTATTTTGTAATTATTTATTAGGAACCTGACAAAAAACGAAAGCACAAATTTTAAGATTTGATTAGTAAAGATCGTGCTTTATAGAATATAATCGTGAATGTAAAGAATATATACTCTTTCAGAAAAAGCGAGGTTCCTTATGTACAATCTTTTCATCAACACCGGTAAAGAATTAGGTCACATCAATCCTGAGATCCAGGGACATTTCTCGGAGCATCTCGGAAGATGTATCTATGAAGGTATATTTGTCGGTGAGGATTCCGATATTCCCAATACCAAAGGCATGCGTAATGACGTTGTTGAAGCCTTGAAGGAAATGAAGATCCCTGTGCTCAGATGGCCGGGCGGATGCTTTGCTGATGAATACCACTGGAAGGACGGCATCGGTCCCAAGGAATCCCGCAAGAAGATGATCAACACGAACTGGGGCGGAGTTACCGAGGATAACAGCTTCGGTACTCATGAATTCATGGAGCTTGCTGAACAGTTAGGCTGCAAGACATATGTTAACGGCAATGTCGGAAGCGGCACTGTAAGAGAGATGAGTGAGTGGGTCGAGTACATGACTTTTGATGGTGTATCTCCTATGGCAGATCTCAGAAGAGCCAACGGAAGGGAAAAGCCATGGACTGTTGATTATTTCGCTGTAGGTAATGAGACGTGGGGATGCGGCGGAAATATGGTCCCGGAGTATTATGCCAACCTATACAAGCAATATCAGACTTTTGTAAAGAATTACGATCAGAACAAAAAGATCAAGAAACTTGCCGTAGGACCTACCGATAAGGATTACAACTGGACTGAGACACTTCTGCGTGAATGCTTCAGGCAGCAGGGAACGTTCCCGCAGAATTTCGGCTATATGGATGGACTTACACTCCATTACTACACACTTCCTTATGACTGGGATCACAAGGGAAGTGCCACTGGATTTAATGACAAAGAGTGGTACATGACTCTTGCAAAGACTTTCGCAATGGAGGAGTTTATCGAGAAGCATTCAGCTATCATGGACAGATATGATCCTGACTGCAGGATCGGTCTCATGGTTGATGAGTGGGGCACCTGGTATGACGTTGAAGAGGGTACCAATCCCGGATTCCTCTATCAGCAGAATACGATTAGAGACGCACTTATCGCTGCAATTAACCTCAATATCTTTAATAAGCACTGCAAGAGAGTCAAGATGGCTAACATCGCCCAGCTTGTTAATGTTCTTCAGGCGGTTATCCTCACTGAAGGCGACAATATGATCAAGACCCCTACATACTATGTTTTCAAGATGTACAGCTGCCACCAGGATGGCGAGCTTCTTGAAAGTTCCATCAACAGTACGGAGATCGGTCTTGAAGATCAGTATAAGGTGCCTAATCTTCATGAGTCCGTATCAAAGGGTAAGGACGGAAAGATCCATATAACTATTGGGAACCTGTCATGTACAGATTCTTATGATGTTTGCAGCACTCTCATGGGTGATAACATCAAATCCGTAAAGGCATCTGTTGTCGGCGGAAAGATGGACGATCACAACACATTTGAAGAGCCTGATGTTGTAAGTGAGAAAGATTTTGATAGCATCAGCTTCGAAGCTGATAAGATAAGCTTCACGGTCCCTGCCTCGAGCGTAATGCACATTGAAGTTGAGATCTGATAATGCCTAAGATCTGCACACGCTGTCTTCTTAAGGATTTCAGCAGGGAACAATACGAGAAGATCATAGTGGAAGGAATCAAAGCTCTCCCTCAGGGGGAGCTTGTTTCTGATGATGTGGTTTCCGGAAGGCTTAAGATATGCAGAGAATGCGCGAAAATCAACCAGGGTACCTGTCTTGCCTGCGGCTGTTATGTTGAGATAAGAGCTTGCCTGAAAAAAGGGAAGTGTCCTTATCGCAAATGGTGATATATACTATATTCAGGTATTAAGCTTTATTGCCATTTGGAAAGGACCGCAGGAGATCATGACTATTTATGATTTCATGAGCGATAACTATGTTATGATCTATGAGCTTGGCGGGCTTGTGATCCTTTTGTTTGTGAGTGCCCATATTTCCACCTCGATGAAGCATAAGACTCTTATTGCCATAGGTCTCCTGTTTATTGAGCTGATCTGCTTTATTACGGAGCGCTGGACACAGACTTTCCCCGAATATACTGTGTTGCGGCCGTTGCTGACAGCAACGCTGTATTCGATCTATCCGATGATAATTATCGTAATGATGATGATCACCACAACAGAAATGAGCAAGAAACACTTTTGGATAATCATGATCCCTGAGATCGTATGCATTCCGGTTTTTTATACGTCACAGTGGACCCATTTTGTCTTCTATTATCATCAATCTAATAACTATGCCGGCGGACCGGCAAGTTATTTACCATATATTCTCTTCGCTTTATATGTAATTGTCTTTCTGATACATAATTTCATTTACCTGAAACATGCTTCAAGGATAAGCCGGGCTATAGCTGCGTATATAACTATTGGTCCGCTTGTTGGTGCGATGATATTCATGATCCTCAGTTTTGACAAAGATTACAGTGCGTTTTTTACTTCAGGAATATTGCTGTATTTCACATATCTTTATATACATATGGCTAAGATCGATGCCCTGACCGGTCTGTTGAACAGGCAGAGTTATTATCAGGATATAGAAGATAACGCGAAATATATTACAGGCGTTGTTTCTATTGATATGAACGATCTTAAGTATCTGAATGATACATTCGGCCATGAAGCCGGTGATAAAGCACTGAAGACTATCTCAAAGATAATGAAGGAGAACAGCGGCCGTAATGCTACAGTTTACCGTGTCGGCGGCGATGAATTCATGATCTTTTATACAGGAACAAATGAAGATCGCATAAGTAAATATATCGAGGCAATACGTTCTGAAATGGGAAAGACCGAATATGTATGTGCCTTCGGATATGCAATGGTACAATCCGGCCAGAGTATAGAAGATGCCATAAGGGTTTCTGACCAGCTCATGTATTCCAACAAAGCAGAGATAAAGAAGATCAAGAATCTCAATGCCGGACTCCGTCCCTGACCGAATTCTCACATGCCGGATTGATGATTACCGATAATGTCATTAATTTTCGGTTGCGTTAATGTCCCGCTAATATATAATACATACGTCATTTTGATGGAGATCCTGTTGCGTTACTTTTAAGTGTGCGCTAATAATCTGAAAGGCCGGTCATGATCTATTTTGATAACAGTGCAACAACCTTTGTATCAGACAGTGTGAGAGCTAAGCTTATTGAACTTACTGAGGATACAGTATCCGCTAATCCGGGTGCTCTGCATAAACTTGGCAACAAAGCGATCGAACTGTACGAAGGCATCAGAAAGGAGACGGCAGGTCTTCTGGGAGCCAAGCCTGAGGAAATCTTTTTTACTTCATGTGCAACTGAAAGTGCGAATACCGCAATCAAAGGCTACATGAGCCGCAATAAGAGAGCGGGAAATGCAGTTATCTCCACAAGGACTGAACATAAAGCCACACTTGAATGTCTTGATTACCTAGCAAAACAGGGTTATGAGATCAGGTATGTCAAAGTTGGAATAGACGGCAAACCTTTAGTTCAAAGCGTCGAAGAAGAATTGAAAAAGGGTGATGTTGCACTTGCCTGTTTCACGCTGGTTAATAATGAGACGGGATCCGTTCTTCCTGCCGCGGATATTGTAAAGACAATAAAGACTTTATCTCCAGCTACGGCAATCTATCTGGACTGTGTTCAGGCTTTGGGTAAGATGCCTATTAACCTTACGGCTATTGGTGCTGATATGTGCTCTTTCTCAGGCCATAAAATACATTCTGTAAAGGGCAATGGTGTTCTGTATGTTCGAAAAGGTGTAAGGATAGATCCGCTGATCCTCGGAGGAGGACAGCAGGACGGTATGCGCTCCGGTACTCAGAGTACTGTTCTTGCAGGTGCTTTCCTTGCTGCTTTGAAGGAAGTGTCTGAAGGCATTGATGAGGCGTGCGGTAAAGCCGCAGAAATAAATGCATATCTCAGGAAAGAACTCACAGCGAGAGGTGCGAAGATTCTTTCTCCTGAAGATGCCCTGCCATATGTGCTTAATGTTTCCTTCGAAGGCTTTGAATCCGAGACAATGCTCCATTGTCTTGAGATATACGATATTTATGTTTCAACTGTTTCCGCATGTTCGGCAAAACAGAAGAAGGTCTCTTATGTTCTTCTTGAGATGGGTGTGGACAGAAAGACTGCAGCAAATGCGGTAAGGCTAAGTTTCTCAAGATATAATACGATGGATGAGGCAGTTGATTTTATAAAGAGTGTTGATAAAATTTACGAACAGTTTCTGGTGAAGTGAGGATATAAGATATGGCAAATGTCCTTTTGGCGAGAATGGGTGAAGTTACCCTTAAAGGACTTAACAGGGGATCTTTTGAGATACAGCTTAAGAGCAACCTCAAGTACAGACTTAAGAAATTCGGGAATCTGAAGATATATCAGAGCCAGAGCAGGATTTGGATAGAGCCGAAGGATGAGGAGAACCCTAACTTTGCAAGCATGTCTGCTGCTGAAGATATCATGAAGGCTGTATGCCAGGTTTTCGGAATAGTTTCAGTAAGCCTGGCCCGCAAGTTTGAAGGTGACTTTGAATCGATAAAAGAGAATGCGGTGATCTGTGTCAGGGAACTTCTTGAGAACAATCCCGGATATCAGACTTTCAAGGTTGAGAGCAAGCGTGGAAACAAGACTTTCCCGATGACATCGCCTGAGATCTGTGACGAGCTCGGAGGCTTTATCCTGGATTCTTTTCCTGAACTCAAGGTCAAGGTGAAGAATCCTGATTTTATTCTGAATGTTGAGATAAGAGAGTCTAATTATGTTTATTCAGGGAAGGTGATGGCTCACAGAGGTCTCCCGGTCGGTACTTGTGCTAAGGGTATGCTCCTGTTGTCAGGCGGTATCGACAGCCCTGTCGCTGGATTCATGATGGCTTCAAGAGGAATGCCTTTAGATGCAGTTTATTTCCATTCCTACCCGTACACAAGTGACCTTGCCAAGCAGAAGGTAATAGATCTTGCAAGGATCGTATCAGGCTTTTCAGGCCGCATGACGCTTCATGTCGTCAATTTTACCCAGATACAGCTGGATCTTTATAAGCATTCCCCGCAGGATATGCTTACAGTTACTATGCGCCGCGTAATGCTTCAGATAGCTGAACGCCTTGCACTTAAGAATGACTGCAAGTGCCTTATTACCGGTGAGAGTCTTGGCCAGGTGGCTTCCCAGACCATGGAGGCTATAGCGGCAACCAATGAAGTCGTTAAGATGCCGATTCTTAGACCTCTGATCGGTCTCGACAAACAGGCTACATGCGAGATTTCACGCAAAATAGGTGCTTTTGAGACATCTATACTTCCTTACGAGGATTGCTGCACTGTTTTTGTTGCAAAACATCCAAAGACACATCCACATCCTGAGGATATAATCGAGGCTGAGAAAGACCTTGATATCGAGATGCTCGTGGAAGCCGGTGTTTTGGGTACCGAGGATATAGTTATCGATCCGTTCTGATGATACAGACTTTGATGAGGAGGCAGTTTTGAGGATAGGAAAACTTACAGACGAGCAGCTGGAATCTCTTGTCCTGTCAAGACTGCCCAAGCTTTCCAGTAACACGCTGTCAGGTGCCGGAATAGGTGCTGACTGCGCATGGCTTAAGACCGGCGAGAATCTTCTTGTTACGTCTTCTGATCCGATCACGGCAGGCGGAAGCGAGTCTGGAACCCTTGCCATTCATGTATCCTGCAATGATATAGCCGCGTGCGGAGTTGCACCGACCGGCATTCTTATTGTTATAATTGCTCCTCCTGATTCGACAGAAGAGGAGATAAGTTCGATCGTTGACCAGGCAAGCCGTGAAGCCGGCAAACTCGGAGTCGATATTGTTGGCGGTCATACAGAAGTCTCGGATTGTGTTAACCGTTTTGTTGTTATTTCCACGGCTTTCGGAGTTGTGGAGAAGGGAAGTCCGGTTCCGTTAGGTCATGCTCTGCCAGGTGACAAGCTGATCATAACAAAGACCGGTGCTATCGAAGGCAGTTTTATTGCCGCAAATGAACACTCAGACAAACTTGAGGGCAAGGTATCATCTGAGTTTATCGCGGAAGCCGGAACATACAGTGAGCTTATATCCGTTGTCAGGGAGGGGACTATTCTCGGTCCTTTGGCTTCTTCGACAGGAGCTTTAAGGGATGATGGTTTTCCGAGATCATGCGTAGATCTTATGCATGATGTAACAGAGGGCGGTGTTGAGGGCGCAGCCTTTGAGATGGCTGATTTCTCGGGTGTTGGCGTAACTCTTGACCAGCGGCTTGTACCTTTTACTGAATGTTCGAAGGCAATCTGCAATGCGTTGGGACTTAATCCATTCAGGCTTATTTCTTCAGGTGCCCTGATGATCGCTTCCTCAGAGCCTGACCGGGTTATCGGGGCTTTGGAAGCTGAAGGTATCAAGGCGACTGTTATCGGTGAATTTACTGATATCTCGGAAGGAGCAAGGGTAATAGGTCCTGATGGTATATCCAGACCTATGCCGCCTCCGTCGGCTGATGAGATCTATAAGATATGAGGATCTGACCTGTCAGTTCTTCCTTCAAAATTTGCTTTTTTACTAACTAAAAGCGGTTCTTTCTTAATGATTTTCGGCTTGATTGAACAAGACCCTTATAATAAAATATTACGCGTTGATTATAACCCCGGGAGGATTTATATATATGTACGACCACATTAAGGCTGAGGATTCTGAAGTTTATTCCGCAATAATGCAGGAGATAGGACGTCAGAGAGACAAGATCGAGCTTATCGCATCTGAGAACATGGTATCTGAGGCTGTTCTTGAAGCAGCAGGTTCACCTCTTACTAACAAGTATGCTGAGGGTTATCCGGGAAAGCGTTACTATGGCGGATGTGAATATGTGGATATCGTGGAGCAGCTCGCAATCGACAGAGCTAAGCAGCTTTTCGGTGCTGACCACGTTAACGTACAGCCTCACTCAGGCGCTCAGGCTAATACAGCAGTTTATTTTGCAATCCTTGAACCAGGTGATACTATTCTCGGACTTGATCTTTCACACGGTGGACATTTAACACATGGTATGAAGATCAATGTATCCGGCAGAACATATCATTCAGAGTTCTATCAGGTTGATGAGAAGACTCAGATGCTTGATTACGATGCAATCCGTGCCAAGGCACTCGAGTGCAAGCCTAAGGTAATCGTTGCGGGAGCTTCCGCTTATCCGAGAATCATTGATTTCAAGAAATTCAGAGAGATCGCTGATGAAGTCGGTGCATACCTGTTCGTAGATATGGCACACATCGCAGGACTTGTTGCTGCAGGACTTCACCCGAATCCGGTTCCGTATGCAGATTTTGTTACAACAACAACTCACAAGACATTAAGAGGACCCCGCGGCGGTATCATCATGTGCAAGGAAGAATACGCCAAGAAGATCAATTCCGCAGTATTCCCGGGACAGCAGGGCGGTCCTCTCATGCACATCATCGCTGCCAAGGCTGTTGCTTTCAAGGAAGCGCTCACTCCTGAGTTCAGAGCTTATGCAGAGCAGATCGTAAAGAACGCGAAGGCTATGAGCGAAGTTCTTCTTGCAAGAGGCGTAAACCTCGTTTCAGGCGGTACAGACAATCACCTTATGCTCATTGACCTCAGAGGAACTGGCGTTACAGGTGCCATGCTCCAGGAACGTCTTGATGATGTAAATATCACGGCTAACAAGAATACTATCCCGTTTGATCCCGAGAAGCCGACAGTTACATCCGGTGTACGTATCGGTACTCCTGCTGTTACTTCCAGAGGCTTCAAGGAGGAGGACTGCAGAGAACTCGCAGATATCATTGCTGACTGCGTATTTGACTACGATAACAAGAAAGAAGAATCTATCAGAAGAGTTAAGGTTCTTACTGATAAGTATCCTGTATATCCTGATATCGTTTGATCAGATTTAGAGCTGATACTCTAAATTCAGACTTATGGAAGATAACAAACCGCTTGCTTACAGAATGTCTCCGGTGACTCTTGATGAGTATGCGGGGCAGGAGCATATTATCGGCAAGGGTAAGATGCTCAGACGGATGATCGAGGCAGACAGACTGTCTTCGATCATTTTGTTCGGGCCTCCCGGGGTCGGTAAGACGGCTCTTGCGCGTGTTATCGCCAATACGACCAAGTCCAGATTTGAACAGCTGAATGCTGTCACTGCAGGTGTTTCCGACATCAAGAAGATCGTTTCTGATGCGGCAAATCCGATCCTCTCGGAAGGCCGGAAAACGGTTCTTTTTATTGATGAGATCCACAGGTTTAACAAACTCCAGCAGGATGCCCTCCTTCCGTTTGTGGAAGACGGAACAGTCATCCTTATTGGTGCAACAACCGAGAATCCGTTTTTTGAAGTCAATAAGGCGCTTGTATCAAGATCAACTGTCTGCCAGTTAAAGCCGCTTGAGACCAGGGATATTGTCAAAGTCCTCAGAAATGCCATAAATGATAAAGAACGCGGTTTTGGCTCTATGGATGTCAGGATATCTGAAGATACGCTTGTCAAAGTCGCAGAGACTTCTAACGGAGATGCCAGGACTGCACTTAACAGCATTGAACTTGCCGTTATCACCACGCCTCCTTCCGCTGACGGTTCCATTGTCATAAGCGATGAGGTGATGAAGGAGTGCATACAGACCAAGACTGTTCTTTTCGATAAAGACGGCGAATATCATTATGACAACATAAGTGCCATGATCAAGTCCATGAGAGGCTCTGATCCTGATGCTGCGGTACTTTATCTCGCCAGGGCTCTGGCTGCAGGAGAGGATATAGAATTTCTTGCCCGGAGGATAATGATCTGTGCTGCTGAAGATGTCGGCATGGCAAATCCAAATGCTCTTCTTGTAGCTGTTTCCGCATATGAATGTGCGAGGGCTGTCGGTATGCCAGAGGCAAGAATCCCATTGGCTGAGGCCTGCGTAACGGTTGCAACCTCGCCTAAGTCTAACTCTGCATATCTTGCCATAGATAATGCTCTTCATGATGTTAATACCACCGATACAGGTGTTGTTCCTATGCATCTTCGAAATGCTCCCGCAAAAGGAATGGAGGAACTTGGTTATTCAGTCGGCTATAAATATCCTCATGATTTCCCGGGACATATAACAAAGCAGCAGTATATGACTGACAAGACTCTCGGAAAAAAATATTATGAACCTACGGATATCGGTTATGAACGCAAGGTATCTGAATACCTTGCTTATGTGAAAAAGATGACTGAGCAGGGAGGCTCAGATGCGTAAAATATTCTCTGTGATGACTGTTTTGATGGCATTGATGCTGTTTCTGACTGGTTGTGGTAAATCCGCTGTTGCAGTTAAGGCTGAATTGCCGGTAACTTTAGAGCAGGTCAATACTGAAGGAAAATTTGTGGCCAGGGCATTCCTGGAATCGATATTTACTGATGACAGGGATATGTTCAATAAATGCTATCCTGCAGGATATTTAGAAAGACTCGGAGAAGCTTCTGAAGCAGATGTTTTCGAGGAATTCAAGAAGGCGATGACTATTAATGCGCAGGTTAATGGAACGGCTTATGCAGGTTCAGTTGACTGTACGGTAGCAAATGGTTACGATGAGGCAGCCATAAGATCCGGAATATGCTTTGTCACTGGTCTGCAGTATTCCTCGGTTGGACAGATACAGATCCAGAAGATCAGAGTGTTCTTCAGCAATGGTGCCGAGAAAGTCGAGACGGATTTCTATTTTGTCGTTTATGAAGCTGACGGATCATGGTATATGTCGGAAAACTACAGGGGAGATAATAAGTTCTGAGTTATGAGATTTTGTATTCAGGTAGTAAAACAGGCGGCTGTTGACATTGACGGCATCAGGACAGCTTCAATCGGTCCGGGAATGCTTGTGTTGGCAGGAATCGGCAAGGAAGATGATGAGTCCGTTGCTGATAAGATGACCGCCAAACTTCTGAAACTCAGGATATTCCCTGATGCCAACGGCAAGACCAATTTAAGCCTTGCTGATATAGGCGGCGAGATGCTCCTCGTATCACAGTTTACTCTTTATGCTGACTGCAAACACGGTACAAGACCTTCATTTACGGACAGCATGGGACCGCAAAGAGCGGAGGAGCTCTATAACTATATTGCGGATTCTGTCAGACCTCAGGTCAGAAAGCTGGAACTTGGCGTTTTCGGAGCTGATATGCAGGTCAGCCTCATAAATGACGGGCCATTTACCGTTATTCTTGACTCTGCGGCTCTTTAATCTATTCCTGTTCTGAACAACAATTTGTTGTTTTAATGTGTGCCTGATGTAACAGAGCATACAGTGATTTTTTCACCTTTTTGAAATATTTATATATTTATTATTTGTTAAAATGTCAGGTAGTGATAAAATATCATGACTTAAAGTGTCGATTTCAGGAGAATAATAATGGCGAATTTTAAGAACGGTAATTACGGCGGTGACTCCAGGGAAGTGCTGAGCTGCTCTTTTTGCGGCAAATCAGAATATGAGGTTCCAAGGCTCTTCTCGGGTGTGAACTGCTATATCTGCATAGATTGTATAAGAACTGCTTACGGAATCGTTGCTGAAGAAGAGAAGGTAAGCAAGAAGCGCAAGATGCGCAGTATCAAGCCTAAGAAGCTTGTAACTCCCCGCGAGATCAAAGAGAAGCTCGACTGGTATGTAATCGGGCAGGATGAGGCGAAGAAGGCTTTGTCTGTTGCTGTTTATAACCATTACAAGAGAGTTTATTCTGATCTTCCTAATGATGATACAGAAATATCCAAGAGCAATATTCTTTTACTTGGACCTACCGGTTCAGGAAAGACTCTCCTTGCCCAGACTCTTGCAAGGATCCTTAATGTTCCTTTCGCTGTTGCTGATGCAACAAGTCTTACACAGGCGGGTTATGTCGGCGAGGATGTTGAGAATATTCTCTTAAAGCTTATTATTGCTGCTGATTACGATGTTGAGAGAGCCCAGACAGGTATCGTCTATATTGATGAGATCGATAAGATAACAAAGAAGTCAGAGAATGTATCTATCACACGCGATGTAAGCGGTGAAGGTGTTCAGCAGGCATTGCTCAAGATCCTTGAGAGCACAGTTGCCAATGTTCCTCCCAAGGGCGGCAGAAAGCATCCTAATGAGGAGTGCATCAAGATTGATACAACGAATATCCTCTTTATCGTCGGTGGTGCATTTGACGGTCTTGACGAGATAATTGCCCAGAGAGTCGAGCAGAAGCAGTATGGCTTCGGAGCTGACGTTCAGTCGAAGAAGGACCGTAACAGCGGAGCATATTTCCACGATGTAAAGCCTGACGATCTCATGAAGTTTGGACTTATTCCTGAATTTATCGGCCGTCTTCCTGTTACTGTCGCATTGGATAAGCTTGACAGTGAAGCACTCGTAAGAGTTCTTACTGAGCCCAGAAACGCAATTATCAAGCAGTACTGCAAGATGCTCAAGATGGATGATGTAGATCTTATTTTCGAGGAAGACGCGATAAAAGCTATCGCAGACAAGGCTATCGAACAGAACACTGGCGCAAGAGGACTCAGAGCGATAATCGAGGAATCAATGCGTGACGTTATGTTCAATGTGCCTTCCGAGAAGGATGTCAAAGAATGCATCATTAATAAGGAGACCATCGTTGAAGGCAAGCAGCCTGTCCTGATATACAAGAACGGATCAAAAGAAAGTGTGGGCAATGTCGGCGGTAATGGAGCTGCTTTAGGAGTGAGCTGAACTTAACCACATTGCTTCAGATATAACCGGTGTGGCAGCCGACAGAATAATCAACTGTTTACAATACAATGCAAAATAAGGAGGAAATAAGCTATGGCAGAATCTTATAATCTTTGTTTGGATATCGGCGGAACCAAGGTTCTCGGTGTCGTTTTCAACTCCAAGAAAGAGATTGTCTACAGACTCAAGAAGAAAACAAAGGCAGGCGGGGATTCTTCCGACAACGTGGAGCAGGTGATCATCAACGTTGTAAAAGAGCTTATAAGCACTTCCGGAATCAAGAAGAGTGATATTCATGCGATAGCTGCAGGTGCTCCGGGCGTAATCAACCAGGAGACCGGCATTGTTCTTTTCTCACCCAATCTTCCTTGGAGAAATTACAATATCAGAAAGCCTATCGAAGATGAGTTCGGATGTCCTTTTTATATCGGAAACGATGTAAATGTTGGTGTTCTGGGTGAGTACAAGTTCGGAGCAGCTAAAGGCTATAAAAATGTTGTCGGTCTGTTTGTCGGCACAGGTATGGGCGGAGGACTGATTCTGGATGGTGAACTCTTCACGGGAAACAAGTTTAAGGCAGCTGAATATGGCCATATGATCCTTGATCCTGAAGGCCCTTTGTGCAACTGCGGTCAGAGAGGCTGCCTTGAGGCTTTCTCAAGCAAGCAGGGAATGTCTTCATATATCAGACAGCAGGTATCAAGAGGAAGAAAATCTTCGATGGCGGAAGCTGTAACTGGCGGTGTGTTTAAGTCCAAGGCTCTTAAGAATGCGCTGGCAGAGGGCGATACGGTGGCTCGTGAAGCTGTCAACCGCGCATGTCATTATCTTGCGATAGCATCCGGCAACCTTGTAAATACATTCAGTCCTGATGTTGTCGTGTACGGCGGCGGCGTTATCGAGGCGGTGGGCGATATTTTCATGGAGAATATATTGGCTGAAGTTGACAGATACTGTATGCCTTCAATAAGAGAAACCGTTGAATTCAAGAAAGCAGCTCTGGGTGATGATTCCATACTCTACGGAGCGCTCTCAATGATAAAGAAGTAATCAAGAGAGGAAATATTAGACAGATATGGCAAGAATTGATTCTATCAGCAAAGCATTTGATCCCAGTGAGGCCGAGAGCAGGCTTTATACAAAGTGGATGACAAGCAACTATTTTCAGCCCAAGGCAGGCAAGACAGGGAAGAAGTTCTCTATCGTGATGCCTCCGCCGAATATTACAGGTCAGCTCCATATGGGTCATGCTTTGGATAATACACTGCAGGATACACTCACAAGATATAAAAGAATGGCAGGTTACGAGACTCTTTGGGTTCCCGGTACTGACCATGCATCCATAGCAACAGAGGCCAGGATCGTTGAGACTATGCGTAAGGAAGGCCTTACCAAGGACGATCTCGGTCGTGACAAGTTCCTTGAGAGAGCATGGGCATGGAAGGAACAATACGGCGGCAGGATCGTTGAGCAGCTCAAGAAGATAGGTTCTTCATGTGACTGGTCACATGAGCGTTTCACAATGGATGAAGGATGCTCTGATGCTGTTAAGGAAGTTTTTGTTAAGTACTATAACCAGGGCCTTATCTATAGAGGCGAGAGGATTATTAACTGGTGTCCTCATTGCCTTACATCGATCTCAAATGCCGAGGTTGATTATGCTGATCAGGCAGGACATTTCTGGCATCTGAGATATCCTTTCGAGGATGGTTCAGGATATATTGATCTTGCAACAACAAGACCGGAAACACTCTTAGGTGATACTGCTGTTGCTGTTAATCCCAAGGATGAGCGTTATAAGGACGTCGTAGGCAAGATGCTCGTACTTCCTCTCGTAGGACGTAAGATACCTGTAATTGCTGACGATTACGTTGATATTGAATTTGGTACAGGTGCGGTTAAGATCACTCCTGCACACGATCCTAACGACTTTGAAGTCGGTCAGCGCCACGGTCTTGAAGTTATCACGGTTCTCACTGCTGATGCAAAGATCACAGATGACTATCCGAAGTATGCCGGCATGGACAGATACGAGGCAAGAGAAGCCATCGTTAAGGATCTCCAGGACGGCGGATATCTTACAGAGATCGAAGACTACTCACATAACGTAGGTACATGCTACAGATGCGGTACAACAATTGAACCGCGTGTATCACTTCAGTGGTTCGTTAAGATGGAGGAACTTGCAAAGCCCGCAATCGAGGCAGTAAGAAACGGTTCCATCAGATTCGTTCCTGAGAGATTCTCCAAGAATTATTTCAACTGGATGGAGGATATCAGAGACTGGTGTATCTCCAGACAACTCTGGTGGGGTCACAGGATCCCTGCATTCTACTGTGACGACTGTGGTGAACTTGTTGTTACAAAGGAATCTTCCTGCACATGTCCCAAGTGCGGCAATGAGATGAGACAGGACCCCGATACTCTCGATACATGGTTCTCATCTGCTCTATGGCCTTTCTCAACTCTGGGCTGGCCTGAGAAGACTGAAGATCTTGCTAAGTTCTATCCTACGGACACACTCGTTACAGGTTATGACATCATCACATTCTGGGTATCCAGAATGATCGTTGCCGGTATGGCTCACATGAATGATGTTCCGTTCCGTGACGTTCTTATCCACGGCCTCGTAAGAGACTCACAGGGCCGTAAGATGAGTAAGTCTTTGGGTAACGGAATCGATCCGCTCGAGATAATTTCCCAGAACGGTGCTGATGCATTGAGATTTGCTCTTGTTACAGGTAACGCTCCGGGTAATGACCAGAGATTCCAGGAAGATAAGATCCTGATGGGAAGAAACCTTTCGAACAAGATCTGGAATGCTATGCGTTTCGTTGTTATGAATACTGATGATGGATTCACACCGGATCTTGCTGATGAGTCACTCTTCACAACAGAAGATAAATGGATACTGACAGAACTCCACGATCTTATTAACGAAGCATCTGTTAACCTGGATAATTATGAATTTGGTGTTGCTCTGAGCAAGATCGTTGATTTCCTTTGGGACAATTTCTGCGACTGGTATATCGAGATTACAAAGAGCAGACTCTATGATGAGAACTGCAAGACAAGGAACAATGCAATCTATCTTCTTAACTATGTCCTGAGTGAAGCTATGAAGCTGCTGCATCCTTTCATGCCTTTCATTACTGAAGAGGTTTATTCAAATCTCGTTGTTGCTGATAAGGCTGAATCGATAATGATCTCTGAATGGCCTGAAGCAGATAAGGTTCTCTCTAGTCCTGAAGATGCTGAGATGATGAATACCATGATCGATGCTATCAGAGGAATCCGTGCAGTACGCAAGAATATGGACGTTGCACCTTCCAGAAAGGCACACATCATAGTAGTTACACCTTCTGACAAGATTGCCGAAATGTTTACAGCAGGTGAGGGATTTCTTGAAAGACTTGCTTCAGTCAGCAGTCTTGAGACCAGAAAGTCCAAAGAGGGCATTCCTTCCACAGCTGTTACTGCAGTGTTCGGTGGAGGTGAGATCTACATCCCATTGGAAGATCTCATTGATATTGCTAAAGAGCTTGAAAGACTTGATAAGGAGAAGACACGTCTTGATGGAGAAATCAAGCGTCTTAACGGCAAACTTTCCAATGAGTCATTTGTCAGCAAGGCTCCTGCAGCTGTTGTTGAACAGGAAAGAGCAAAGCTCGCAAAGTATGAAGAGATGTATTCAAATCTCTCTGACAGAATCGAAGTATTAAGCAAGTAACATAGGAGGCGTTATTATGGCTTTAGATTTAGGGAACAAAGAACTGATCGAGAAACTGCCAAAGGAAGGCGTTCACTGCTATCCGGCAAATCCTTCAAAGATCTCACGCAACAGGATCCTTTCGGTTATATTCTTCGTAATCGGTTTATTCCTTGTGTTTATCGGTTTGCTTAAGGTCAGCGACACAATAGTTAAGATTGGTCTTATGGTTATCGGTGGATTGAGCTGCCTTATCAGTATCCTTGTTTTCGCACAGTCATTCCTTATCGCGAAATTCCGTGTTGCTGTTGATTACAATGAGAAGAGTGTTGTCCTGAGATACCGTTACAGCAAGATTTCTATTCCTTTCGAGAATTTTGACGGAAGAGACGGTACACCTGACCAGGCAGAAGCTCTTATAGATAAGAACTTCAAGAAAGATGCTACATTCTATCTCGTTCTTGATGATGTTTTCGAGGATGCTTGCTATCAGACATCTTCATCTGATCTTGAGTCCGTTGATGACTTTAAGCAGCTCAGGGAAGAGTGCTTCCAGATTGCAGAAGCTTACGGTGCCCGCAACAGTACTGATAAGGTTAAGTTCTACTATGAGAAGGATAATGAGGGTAAGGATGAAGGTTCCACCGATCTGGATGCTCTCATAGAAGAAACTAAAGCTGAGAAGAAGGCTGATGAGGAAGCTGAAGCTGCAAAGCGTGCTGAAGAGCAGGCTGCAAGAGAAGCTGCAGAGGCTGTTGAAGCTGCTGCAAAGGAAGCTGAAGACGCAGAGGAAAGCGATAACTGATCACACCGTTTTTTGAACTATAATTACAACTAAGGGACTGTCTCAAAATGCTGAGACAGTCCCTCTTTTTATCAGTATTTATTTGAAATTATTATGGTCTTTTTCCGTTGTTCATGTCAGGTTGCATTTGATCTCCGGACGGGGTTTGCGGGAACCATGACGGGAATTCTGAAGATTCCTGTTCTGTATCAGGCTTATCAGTATTCTTCTCATCATCATTTGCAGACTGTTTAAGGATTCCAACGGAAACTTCAAGTTCCAATGTCTTGTTATCTCTTGATACGGTTATTGAAAGTATGTCGCCCTCACCGCATTTTGAGATTATAGAAGTAAGATCATTGTAATTGTTGATTGCAGTGCCGTTAACTTCTGTTATCACATCATTCGCTTTAAGACCGGCTTTATCTGCAGGGCTGTCATCCTCGACACTGTGAATGATTATGCCGTTTTGCCCGTCGTTCTGGTAATCGCTTGCCATATTATAGACAGTAATTCCAATATATGGTTTCTCGATATAACCTTTCTCAATAATAGAATTGATAATGCTCCTGACACTGTTTATCGGAATAGCAAATCCGATATTGTCGATCGAGGCACCTGTTGTATTACCAGAATACTTTGCATTGGTAATACCAATAACTTCACCATGTGAATTAAACAAAGCACCGCCTGAGTTTCCGGAGTTAATGGCGCAGTCAGTCTGAATAAGGTTCATAGCCAGATTTTCAATTGTGATCTTGCGGTTAAGAGCACTGACAGAGCCTGATGTGAGTGAGAATGTCAGTTCACCCAACGGATTGCCGATAGCTACGACATCGTCACCTACATTCATCTGATCAGAATCTCCAAGCACTACCGGGGTTAGATCAGATGCATCTACTTTAAGAACCGCAATATCATTACTTTCGTCATAACCTGTCAATTCAGCATCATAAGATTTGTTGTCATAGGTGGTTACTTTTATCTCATTAGCACCCTCTATAACATGATAGTTGGTTACGATATAGCCGTCTGAAGTCAATATAAATCCAGATCCGGAAGCAGCTGCTGTTGTCTGATAACCAAAGTAATTGGCTGTAACAGATGTTGTTATACCGACAGTTGAATTTACGTTTGCAGCGTATATCTCTGCTGATGTCATTTCTGCTTCCGTATTTGTGTGGGAAACATTAAGTACAGTTGCTTCACGTTGTCCTTCAAGCAATGTTGAGGATTCTGTTACAGATTCATTCTTCGATGTGCTATCACCGTTAATTATTCCTGAAGCGAAATATGTTGCTCCGGCTCCTGCAGCACCGCCAATAAGTGAGCAGCAAAGTGCAAGTGCAATGACCTTTGCTGAACCTTTACCGGATTTTTTCTGATGATTCTGAGAATAATCTGACATTGGTACATTTATAGTGTTGGTTTGTGTTTGTCCAAGTGTGTTGTCAATCAATGAATTGTTTTCCATATATATCCTTCCTTTCAATTGATTTATCCAGATTATTTCCCCTGAACTTAAAACCAACTTGAAAGAATATGTGGCAAATTAATGTCATATAGAATGATTTATAATTTCAAAAGATAGAGGCTGTCTCTGATTATGAGACAGCCTCTTTGGCGGAGACGGAGGGATTCGAACCCTCGAGCCAGTTACCCGGCTAACGCATTTCGAGTGCGCCCCGTTATGACCACTTCGATACGTCTCCAGACCCGCATTATTTTATATGATTCGGCTTAAATATTCAACTTGATGTGTGTGTTCTTGCTAAAGCTGATTTATCCTGGCTATCATTGCTGAAAAAGCTGTTAGCAGTGTGCGAATGTTATAATGACAGATATCATAAACTGCTCCTTAGACGAAAGTGATTTTGCCAAAACAGGAGGACAAATATATGAAGATTACTTTCGGAGATACCATGCATGTATATGGGGCACTTGGAGCCGGTGTCGATTATACTGTGCGTTTTATTGTTAGATTAAATGACAGGATCGATAGTGAAGTATTGTCTTCAGCTGTAGACACTGCATCACTCAGATTTCCATATTTTATGGGGCGTCTGGTTCGTTCAGGAGAGGAACTTGAATATACCGATAATCATCTTCCGGTTAAGATTAATGAGGGCAATGCCAGGGTGGTGTTGAATTCGGCTTCAACTAACTATCATGTATGGGCAGTATCTTATATGGATGATTATCTCTATCTGGATTTCTTTCACGGTATAACTGACGGAACCGGAATGTACAGGGTGTTGGCTGCGATACTCTATCATTACTGCAGAAATATATATGGAATTGACAAAATCCCGGAATTGGAAACAGCGGATGTTGCGGCCGAGATGGAAGATCCTCAGGATAGGCTGCCTTCAGTTCAGATTCCGGAAGTCTCTTACACTCCCGCATTTACGCTGGAAACGGATGGAGGGTTAACGCGTTCTGCTCCCAAAATCTGGGATATCGGTATTCCGGAAGATGTTTTCATTGATTTTGTCCGTTCACATGATTCGACACCGGGAACTATGACAGAGATCCTTATGGGAAGGGCGATAGATTCTGTTTATCCGGATCATTCAAAGCCTTTGATCAGTTCTTATGTTATTAATGCCAGACCTATGGTTGGTGCAGATAAGACAAATCATAACTGTCTTGGAATGTCTGTTTTCGATTATTCCGCAGCGATAGGTTCAATGCCGCTTACAAAGCAGGGAACTGTTTACCGCGGTAAGACATTTGTACAGAGCAGGGAAGAGGCTGTGGAGGCAGGTTTGTCAGCTAATGCTATGACTGTAAAGGCGGTATTGGCATCGAATCCTTCTCTTCAGGCAAGGAAAGAAGCATTTGCTTCTATGTTTAATGGCGGGGAAGGCTTCATTACTTATCTAGTAAGTTATCCCGGAAAATGGAAATATCCTTCTATAGGTGCTTATATGAAGGAATTCAGGACACACCCGCCTTGCACATTCGGATTGATGACAATACTTGGAGCCGCAGGCGGAAAAATAACGCTTTCAATACAACAAAGATTTAAGGAGAATACTGTTGTTGAGGCTTTCTTTTCGCAGCTTAAAGAATTTAGCATTCCTTATTCTGTGATATCCTCAGGCGTAAGTGATGTTGCCGGTTTTGAGATGCCTGTATGAATGATCCGGGAAGAAATGTGAAGAAAATTTGTGTTTATTTGCATTAAGAATATATAAAAAGAATAATTGATTAATAATTTTATAACAATTCTCAAATCATATTGAAAACAAAGGTTTATGATTCTAAAATCGATTTTAGAAAGGCTTTAAAAGGCCTTTTTATCAAGTGTATTTTTGGATAAGGAACTGGTCAGCTGATGGAAGATTCGTCCGAATTGAATAAGACCGCTAAGGCTGAGACAACAATGCTTGGCAAAATAATGTTCTACCTGGTCCGTAATGCTTTCTCATTTACGGTCGGTGTCATGTGCTTGGTTCATGCGGTTCTTCTGGTAATATTCCTGACGTCCGGGGTATATCCTTTAGCACTCTACAATGCTTTCAGCGTAGTAATTTATATCCTTTGCTTTTTCCTCTGCAGATTCGGCCGGATACTTCCGGTATATGCGAGTGTCATATTGGAAGTAACGTTTTATTCCGTGATTTCCACTTATTACATTGGTTTGCGTTGCGGAACTTATTGTTTTCTGTTCTCGATAATACCGATCATCATATATTTCGGAAGCACACTTTTCAAAGGATCACAAAGATGGAGCGTTATCCTGATGCTCTTTCTGAATTTTGTGACATTCGCGATCCTTTATATCAGTTTTGCCAATGTGACTCCGGTTTATGATGTGTCTCCTGTCTTAAAGATAGTACTGGTGATCTTCTCATCTTTTGCGATGGTATTTGCGACAATGTTTTATAACGCGATATATATCTATTCCAGCGAGCATGAATTGAATATTCTTGAACAGGAGAATAAGCAATTGTCTGCCGATGCCAGGGAAGATTCATTGACAAGTCTTTTGAACAGGCGTGGTTTCCTGCCCATGGCGAAATCACTTATGCGTGATAAAAAGACCAGACGTTTCTGTATCGCGTTCTGCGATCTTGATGATTTCAAACGGATTAATGATAATTACGGACATGATGCCGGTGATGAAGTATTAAGACATATTACGAAAATGATCAAGAAGGAAATGCAGGGCTGCGATATCTGCAGATGGGGTGGAGAAGAGATCGTTATTCTGATGAGAGGCTATAATCTGACTGATGCAAGAGATAAAGCTGAGCATTTAAGGAAAAGTATAGAATCTGAACCGACTGTTTTCTTTAACAAACGGATTCCTGTTACGATTACGATAGGCCTGGTCGAGTATAAAGATACCTTTAATGAGCCTGAAGATATCATAAAAGTTGCCGATGAACGCATGTATTACGGTAAACGGCACGGGAAAAACGTAGTTATCTCCGAAGATCCGGCTTAAGTTCCTGATTTCTTCAAATAATTGAAAAGACTATCTTTTTGGGGGTGTGGCAATTAAATTTTCTTTATGATATTATATTTTTCGCTGGCATGGAGAAGTACCCAAGAGGCCGAAGGGGAGGCTTTGCTAAAGCTTTAGGCCGGGCAACTGGCGCGAGGGTTCGAATCCCTCCTTCTCCGCCATAACCCGTAGACTTAGTGTTTACGGGTTTTTTGTTGGGGTTTTATTTTTTTTAGGTTTATAATCCAAGTGTTTTAATATGGAAACTGCTTTATTTTGATAAAAAACATTGTTTCTATGGTAAAATATTAAAAACAAATATCTTGATATAGAAAGGAACGTGGTTATTATGGCAGAAATCGATAAGTCAAAACTTACTAATGAACAGTTTATTGCGGCTGCAAACTGCAAATCTGCAGATGAACTGATAGATCTTGCTAAACAGAATGGTGTTGATCTTAACAAAGAGGAAGCTGAAGCGTTCCTTGCAGAAGTCAGTTCAGTAGAACTGGATTTGGATACTCTTGAGAGCGTTAGCGGCGGAGTAGGGACGTGCTATATGGTAGATGGCTGCGCATTTAAGTGCGGTACACTCAAAGATTGTTAATCGAATAATAAGTGTTTTTTTAGGGAGCATCTTTGTATGCTCCTTTTTTATATGTGGATAAATGAGTAGTGCTATGCATCTAAGTGCTTATGAGATAATTCTGCCGCTTACTAACGGTGAAGGAAAAGAAATACAGGATCTGTCTTTGCTGGTTAACGGATTATATGGTTCTGTTGATGTGGTGGCACATCAAGAAGTGGAACTGCTTTTTTCCGGTGATTTTGATGCTGTCCCGAAAAGTCTTTTAGCACGACTTATTTCCCGCGGTCATCTGACGGAAAAGACTCAGGATGAGGAGCGTAAGGATCTTCAACTACTTGGCAGGATATACCGTTTGCTGATCAGCAGGATAGAGACGGCAATCTGTATATTGCCTACTTATGACTGCAATTTCCGTTGTCCCTATTGTTTTGAGCGTCACAGGTTAAAGAATGGTAAAGAATGGCTTTGCGGAACAATTTCAACTGAAATGATTGATGCGGTCTTCAATGCTATTCAGAATGAGAGGGATAAGGGTCATCTGGTAATTCATTGTACTCTTTACGGAGGTGAACCTTTGCTTAAAGAGAATATCCAGGTTGTCCGTTATATTGGAGACAAGTGCAGGGATATGGGTCTGAAGATGAATGCGATAACAAATGGTTATGACCTGGATGAATATATCGATCTTTTGGACCAATATCCTTTTCAACAGCTTCAGATTACTGTAGATGGTGTAAGTGATATAAACAACGCTCTTCGTGTGCACCGTGACGGCTGCGGCAGTTATGATAAGATCATGAGCAATATTGAACTGGCACTTGAGCACGGTATAGATGTTCATATGCGTGTTAATGTCGGACAAAATAATATTCATGGTATGAAAGATCTCGTAGAAGATCTTCGGAATCGCGGATTTGTTGATAAGGAAGAACAAAGAGAAAACTCAGTAAATGAAGGGAAATCCTCTGAACGCGGAAAGTTCTCATATTATTTTAAAGCTGTTGAATATGATGAACCTGAGAACAGTGTGACAGAACAGGAAATAATGCAGGAACTTCTGGATATGGGTTTTTCAGCGGAAGAAGCCATTGCCAGGGAAAGCCAGTACTTTTTGCCTTCTGACGTCTTCCGCAGCCAGATCAGCAAAAAAGTCCTTCCTCCGATAATGACAGCTTTCTGCGGTTCGGAAATGAATTCTGTCATTGTTGATCCGTACGGAAAATTATTTCCGTGCTGGGACCAGGTTGCCAAGGAGGATGCTTCAATCGGATTTTTGGATAAGGAATCCGGCAGGTTTATTTGGGATTTTGAGAAGGCGCGTTGGCTTACACGCACCTCAGATCTGATACAAAAATGTGCAGACTGTCCATATGCTTTTATCTGCAGAGGAGGCTGCGCATCGCGTGCAATGGCAAAGAACGGCAGTTTTTTCAGGGAATACTGCGGAGAGATAAAAGAAATCTTCTCGTTTATCGCTCCACGTCTTGCCGGTGAGGTTTATGAACGTACCGGTGATAAAGAACTCTCGCTATCCTGGTTTGAACCTTTATCACTACTCAGTCAGGAAGACCGTAATATTATTATGAATACAGGAAGTCAGAAGGAGATACTGGGAATCCTGCAAAAATATGGTATCCCGGATATGATCAAATCCTGCGGGAATATTGAGAGTGAATGCTGATGATTGAATATTCCGGCAGACTCCCTGCACATTATTTTATTTCTCATCTTCGAAGGCATCCTATGCCGGAATTGCTCGATGAGGATTTCTATAAAGTATTAGACAACATAGAATTACAGTATGCAGAACTCTTATCTTTCTGTTCAGGTCTGGAGATAAGGCTGGGAAATCCGGAACGTTATGCTGATTATATACTCTGTACGGAAGATCCTTCATATTATCAAGGTGCGGTAAAGTGGCTCGAGATGGATTATGAAGCCTGTAAAAGAGTAGGAGAGATCGTTCCGTGCGTCTTTCTGAATACCTGGGATGCTGCTGATCAGGTTCAGAATGCTGATAATACTGATTATTGGAATGATTTGCTGAATGTTTTCTGCGGAGAAGAACTGTCGGAATTGTTAAGAAAGCCTTTCTTTTCATTGCTTGCCAATCTTCCTAAAGGTGCGAAAATAAAGCAGATAGGTTCTATGGCACGTCCTGGAGAGTGTGAAAAACTCCGTGTTGTTATACTTTTCAATTCCTGGAATCAGATAGCTTCTTTTCTTGTAAGAGCGGGATGGAATGGTAATGTTTCTTTACTTGAAAAGGCGATCTTTCCATGGACTGATGCTGAAAGAATAGCTCTGAATGTTGATCTCAGTTCAGAAGGAATATGCGAAAAGACCGGTTTTGAGATATACCATGCTGTGAGACATCCTGTTTTGGCGGACAGAATGATCTCAAGACTTGAAAAGGCAGGACTTTGCCTTCCGGAAAAGGCGGCAGCACTCAGGCGCTGGATCAGGATATTTCCTGATTCAGACCCATTTATTCAGACACATATTACATACTATAAACTGAATTATTCTGATGGGCGGATTACAGATGTCAAGGCATATCTTGAGCAGTCTCCTTGGCCTAAACACCGTTTTTTCGATGCTTATGACAAACCAATTTATGTTGAGATGACAGCCTGGAATACCGGAGAGGAACAGGCTCGGGGCAGGATAACAGAATGGCTTGAAATGCTTTCATTGGCAAATGTCCGAAGGATACATCTGTATGGCTCGGAAGAAGGTACTGAGGCTGCTAACTTGATCAGACACGCCAAGGGATTGAAAATGAATGTATGTGTTTTCCTGGAGAGAACTGTTGAACCTGAACGTATTTCTGAATTGGTAAACGCAGGTGCGGATGGTTTTGTAATAGTAATGTATAAGACTTCAGAAATGCTCAGTGTCATTCATTATTTGTGTTCATCCAATGTGTCTGATGTGAGTGTTAAGTGTATCGTATCTTCTGCAAACGTTGAAAGCATGATAAGTGTCTTTGAAGAACTTAGAAATCAGAATATAAATGAATTGATCATATCCGGATTTTGTGGTGACGCTGATAGTGTGCCTTCACAGGCTGAAATGGAGAATTTGGCTGTATGGATCGATTCAAATAAGGATATGAATGTTACTGTTGATTCATGCTTTTCGCCACTCCGTGCCATAATGGGAGGAAATGTTATACGTAAAAACAGCAACTATGGTGTTGGTATGGGCTGTACAGCCGGAAGAGATCATTTCTATGTGGATGAGTCAGGATACCCTCATCCTTGCCGGTTCCTTCCTGAAGATAAAACCATAGCATCGTTGGATGAATACTGGCATAATTCACAATCACTGAATTCATTCAGGGGGAATGGATTCAACAATAATCCTGCGTGTGCTGACTGTAATTACAGACAACGTTGTTTTCCGTGCCCGGTTGCCGATCATGCTGCCTGCAGCGTCAGAAAGATCAACTGATCTTTTCCCAGCCTTCTTTTATTCTTTCGCGCAGTTCGGATAAAGGTCTTAATCCTGAAAGTGCATCATAAGCTGAAACACAGCATGCGCCGGTAGCTGCTGCGAGTTTGACGCATTCTTCGGGAGTTCCGCCTTCCAGCATTGAGGTAAGGAATGCAGCTATGCTGGTATCTCCGGCACCTGTGGCTGAAAGCACCTTATCAGGTTTATATGATCTTTCAAATCCTTCTTTTGCTGCCCATTGATCTATATCAAGACCAAGCCCGGAAGGTATGTTTTTCAATGTTTCCATGGATGCTGTTCTGTAATAAAGACCTGGAGCACCGCATTTTATAAGCAGGATCCTGCATCCGAGTTTCATGCAGATATCTGCTACAGGACGTATGTCATTATCTATATCCAATATCTCGGTTATATCTTTATCTTCGGCGCGCTCCTGCCATTCATGGAATCTGTTTCTGTCAAGCATAAAACAGAGTTCTTCGATGCTGGGAGTGAAAACATCTACAAAAGGAATCACGTTCATTAAGATAGAGAACCAATCTGCCCGGCCCGCATCAGATGAAGGATCGACTGCAGCAAGATCCAGTGAAGTGGCACACCCGGCTTTATTCGCTTTGACAAACAGTTTAACCAGCTCGTTGCCGTTGTCTGAATACATTTTCTTCATTAGAGGAGGATAGCCGAAATGCATCAGTACGGCATTTTCCAACACATTCACAGGTATGTCATCTGCTTCGAAAGTGTTATTAGTTCCCGGACAGTGAAGAAATATCCTGTCTATTCCCGGAATGGCAAGTACGACAGAGTAAGATGATGATTCATTCTCAGCTCTTATCAGATCCTGATGTGCATCATATCTTTTGAGAATTTTGCTGATAATTCCGCCGAATTCATCATTTCCAGTCTTGCCCATAAGCCTGACGTCAGCGCCCAGGAGCTTCATGGCAAGTCCTGTGTTTGCGACTGCCCCTCCTGCTGAAACAGAGGCTGCGCCTGTTTCGATAAGCTTTCCGGGCATCAGAATATCTGATACCTTGCTTTTCGTTTCACCGGGAAAGACAGGCGTAATATCAAGACAAATGTGACCGGCAACTATAACTTTTTTGTCCATGGTTCCTCCGGCTCGATACGGGAATTGCAAACTTATATAAATATTAGTTAATGCAGTGTTATTTAGCAATCATTCGGAATCTATATTTATGTAAGGCATATGAGCTCATGTATATTTCCCGATAGCTTATGTGGGTTGTATAATCATATTAACAGGGAGGTGAGCCTGTCATGATTGAAGCAAAATCCTTGACCATGATCTACGGAAACGGTCATAAGGCGACAGATGATATCTCGTTTAATATCAAGGCAGGTGAGATCGTAGGCTTTGCCGGTCCCAATGGTGCAGGGAAGACCACAGTCATCAAGATGCTTACTGGTATTCTTAAGCCAACTTCCGGAACGGCAGTTATTAATGGGTTTGATATAGATAAAGAACCGATAAAAGCCAAGAAGTCTTTTGCGTATATTGCCGATAATCCTGATGTTCTGATCCAGCTGACTGGTCTTGAATTCCTGAATTTCATTGCGGATATGTATGAGATATCAGAGAGTATCAGGAAAGATAAGATCGGCAAATTGTCGGAACGTTTTGGGATGAGTGATGTCCTGAATACACAGATGCGCGAATACTCACACGGCATGAGACAGAAACTTATGGTCATTTCCGCACTTATACATGACCCGCCTGCGTGGATCCTGGATGAGCCTATGACCGGACTGGATCCTTCTGCTGCTTATGAGCTTAAGCAGATGATGCGTGAGCATGCGGAAGCAGGAAATGCTGTTCTTTTCTCAACTCATGTGCTTGAAGTCGCTGAGCAGTTATGTAACAGGATACTGATAATCAACAACGGAAAGATAATAAGGGAAGGAACGCTTGATTATCTGAGACTTGACAATCCCGGTATGTCACTAGAAGAGATCTTTGTTAAACTGACCGGGAAACATGATACAGGTATTTGATCATGAACAAGACCAGGAGCTTATATAAAGCTTTCAGCTCGAATCTTGAGATGCCCAAACCGGACGGAGAGAAGAAGGTCCGGATATATAACAGGTTCGGTATGATCGCTTTTATCGGAATAATGCTTCCGGTGTCTTTTGTTGTTGGTTATATCACTTATGTTCTTACGGATCTGTTATATCTTTTCGACGGTAATTCTTATGGACTTCTTTCAGAACTTCATCTGATATCCGCATTTGCAATGATCTTCGGGATGCCTCTGATGTTCAGCGTGCTGTTCTTCTCTTCGGATCTTCAGTTCCTTGCTGCGCTGCCGGTCTCGTCCATAACTCTTTATTCGGCAAGATTCTGGCATACATTCAAGGCTGAGAACGTGATGACATCCAATGTTCTGGTAGCTGTATATATTGGTTATTTTGTATCAGTTGCGAAAAACAGCAGTCTTGGCAATGCTCTTCATCCAATATCGCTTCTGGCTGCGGTTGCCGGATTTTTCGGTTCTCTTTTGCTCCCTTTGATATATTGCTCGATGATAGCTTTATTGTTGATGCTTGTTTTAAGACGTTTCAACCGTACCGATATATATTTTTATTCATCACTCGTTCTGTTTGCCGCCTTTGCTCTGTTGTTTATTCTCTCTTTCGGCAATTACGGCAGTATAAGCATGGTGAATTATCTTGATTCTCTGGTTATTGGCAATAATACTTTTACTTCGATCTGTAACGTCATGTTTCCGGTGAATTATCTGACAACGTTATCGATAAGGACTCACAGGGTGCTTCCGCTTATAGGAGCTGTTTTGATTCTTGTTTCCATGTACCTGTTATCAGTTCTTATATCTCATCAGACATATCGAAAAGGGCTTTTCGCCGCTTTCATTGTCAGCAACAAACGTTCCATGCGTGGATCGCGTTCCGAGTATGGAAGCCGCAATATCTTTCAGGCACTTGTTGTCAAAGAAGTTAAGGTTCTTATGAGAACGATGACTTACAGGATGAATTGTGTTTATGCGAATCTCTTATGGCCTGTGGCTGCTGTTATATTTGTTCTCGAAGCCCCCAAATTTGAATTCTTCAAGATATTCTTTTATAAACTGCAAACGGGTGACAGATCAAGTCATACCGTTATGTTTGCGGTGATCATTGCAATATCTTTTATTGCTTCAGGTCTCAATTCCATTGCTTCAACGTCTTTCACCCGTGAAGGTGTCCACCTGGATATGATCAAGTATCTTCCGGCAGATCTTGATAAACAGATCAAGGCTAAAGTGTTCACAGCGGTTCTTTTTACTTTTATCCCGGTGCTTCCGGCCGTAATCCTTGTGTCTGCCTGCTCCGGAATAGCATATATGCTGCCGTTATATGTTCCGGTGTCTTTAATCTGTATTCTGACAGCAACAATGATAGGAACAGTTATGGATTCAATATCTCCGTACACTGTATGGTCTGACGAGCTTTCTGCACTTCGTGGAAATCTGAACTGTTTCTTCAATCTTGCAGCTGAAATGGCTGTTGCTTTGATAACCGGTGTAATCGCGTACGGAATTTTCTTATTGTCTGGTAGTGCAGTGATAACTGTTGTTTCAGTTACGTCAGTTTTGCTGGCGGTTTGCGTTGCATGTATCTTTATAGGAATGCCGTTTGTAAAGAAAAATATCGAATCGCTGACTTAGCTTTTCAGCGAGTGCTGCATAAGCGGTGTAATTATCTTGAGACCTTCAACAACTCTTTTTTCTCGGCAGCTGTAAGATAACGCCATTTGCCGGGCTCAAGATCACCGAGTTTAACGTTCATAAAGCGGATGCGCTTGAGTCTGACTACCTTATAGCCAAGATATTCGCACATCCTGCGGATCTGGCGGTTCAGGCCCTGATGAAGGATTATCTTAAATGTTTTATCTCCCGCAGGTATAAGTTTGCAGGGAAGAGTAAGCTGACCCAGAACCGGAATACCTGATTCCATAGACTTAATGAAAGCTTTATCGTAAGGCCGGTTGACGGTAACAAGATATTCTTTCTCGTGACCGTGCTCAGCACGAAGAAGCTGGTTTACTATTGAGCCGTCATTCGTAAGAAGCAGCAGACCGGAGGAGTTTTTGTCGAGACGTCCGATGGGGAAGATGCGTTCTTCAAAACCGATGTAATCAATTATGTTAGATGGGTCTCTTCTGTCGGTAGTACACGTCAGACCGAGAGGTTTGTTGAAAGCAATGTAGATCATATCGTCATCAGGGGTGACAGTCTTTCCATTGACTTTGACAACATCACCGCTCAATATTTTCGTTCCTTGAACAGCGGTTACACCGTTGACTGTTACTTTTCCGCTCTCGATAAGAGCATCAGCTTCGCGCCTCGAGCAAAGCCCTGATGAGGCAATAAACTTGTTGAGACGTATGCCATCTGTATCAGTCCCAGACATCAGGAACCTCAGCCTTGGTCAAAGTGAACGTGAATGTTGAGCCTTCCTCATACTTGCTGTTGACGGTAATTGTCTCGCCCATGTATGTAAGGAGCTCTTTGGCGATGGAAAGACCAAGACCGGAACCTTTCTTTCCGCGTGCACGGTCTGCTTTGAAGAATCTGTCGAAAATATGCCCGATATCATATTCGTGAATGCCTTGTCCCGTATCGGCGACAGAAATATAAACCTTCTTCTCGGTCTCGATATAGTCCGTAAGAATAGTAATGCTTTTGCCGGCCGGAGTGTATTTCTTCGCATTGTCCAGAAGTATTACCAGGATCTGTTCAACCCGGTCTGGGTTACCCATAACTGTGGGAAGCTCACCATAATTGTTCTGTACGGAGAATTTGATCCCTGCTTCCTTCATAACCGGCTTGAATCTTAACTCTAGATTGGAGATAAGATTATTCAGATTAAAAGGGAAAGTCTTGAAGGCAAGTGTCCTTGACTGGAGCTTTGACAATTCCAACATGTCGTCGATAAGACGCGAGAGTCGCATTGTCTCGCCTAAGATTATCTGATAGTAACGCTGTCTGTCGCTTTCTTTCTTTACCATTCCGTCTGAGAGTGGTTCGATCAGACCTCTTAAGGTCTGAAGAGGTGTACGGAGCTCGTGCGAAATGTTGGCAACATAATCCTGACGGAAACGCTCGTTCTTCTGTTCCTCAAAAATATCACGGAAGAAACCTGTGGCGCCGATGACCTTAGTGTTGTCTGTTGAATCGTATTTGGGGATTATCGTACATTGATACGCATAGTCACGGGTATCGATCTGTCTGGTCTTAGTCTCGCCGGTGGCTATACAGTCTTCGAAGTCAGACCATACATCATCAAAAGGGATAAGCTGAAGTCTTTCAGTGAACATATTGTTCTTCTCGGCACGTTCGAAGAGCTTGTGGATTGCTTTATTTGTAGTGACAGGAACGGAATCCCTGTTAACAACAACAATACCGTCTGATATTACATCGAAAATATCCTGAAGCTGGTTACGCTCTGCAGTAAGGTCGCTGATGGATTTGGAGAGTTTATCCGCGAGGAAGTTGAATGATTGACCGAGTTCTCCGATCTCGCCTTTATGGGATTCATCAGCCCTGATGTTGAAGTTGCCTTTACCGTATTCCATAGCGACTTCATTGATCTTCTGAAGAGGGAGGACCATCCGGCTGACGAAAGCATAAGCAGGTACGAGCATTACACACGCAGCCATAAGGGTTGAAAGTAGAAGGATATTGAGATCTTTGACAATAAGATCGCTGTCAACACCAAGAGATAATCCGGCAACGAGAAACGCAATTGTCGCAAGGATGGCGGAAGCCAGGAGTGACAATACGACAAGAGTCATTGTTCGCTTCAGGAGCGTGCTTTGAAACATTTACGAGACCTCGAATTTATAACCGATTCCGTATATGGTCTGAATGGACCAGGGAGCATTATCATAAGTGATCTTCTGTCTGATCCTCTTGATATGAGTGTCAACTGTTCTGGAATCACCGTTGTAATCAATGCCCCATACCGATTCGAGTATCTGCTCGCGTCCGAAGACCTGACCGGGATGGGAGGCCAGGAGATACAGTATCTCAACTTCCTTGGGCGTGCAGGGGACACCTTCACCGTTGGATTTGACGGCATAATTGTTCAGATTTATCTCAAGTCCGTCAAAATTGAGGACTGAAGAAGGCTTGGGCGTATCACCGAAACGTCTGAGAACAGCCTTAACTCTGGCTATAACCTCACGGGGAGAGAAAGGCTTAACGATATAGTCATCAGCTCCAAGTTCAAGTCCGACGATCTTATCGATCTCCTCGCCCTTGGCTGTAAGCATAATGATAGGTGTAGTCATCGTCTTCCTTAATTCTCGGCATACGTCAAGACCGCTCATCTCCGGCATCATGACATCGAGAAGGATGAGGTCAGGCCTTGTTGCCTGGGCCATCTCAAGAGATTCCCTGCCGTCATAAGCATCAGAATGGGTGAAATTGTCGTTGTCAAGATATAAGCCTAATGATTCGTGTACGACGGGATCGTCGTCGCAGATCAAAATGTTGGGTGCTGTTGCCATAATAGTAATCCCCCTAGATTTCAAATTTATTATATTATTCTTTGGCTCGAAAGTGCAATCTGAAGATGGAATATCAAATTAATTTATACGTTTTATTGAGATTTTGTGTAATTAAATATAGAATTGACTAGATAACTTTTTAAGGGAGGGTTATTTTCTATGAATAAATATATGCTTAAAAAGGCTGTTGCTGCCTTGCTGACAGGTGCAGTCCTCTTGGGATTTACGGGATGTCTTGATTTTGGCGGCAGTAAAAAAGCGGTTCTTGCGGCAGCTGAGACTTTGGCCGCAGACATGGCAGCCGTTGATGCCTCTGAGCTAATAAAGAATTCCACGCTTGACAAGAAGAGTGATGAGGCAAAAAAACTAACAAAGTTACTGTCAAATGAAGATTCCACAGATGATGAGAAGGCTTTCTATAAAGCGGTAGAATATACTATCGAATACGAGATTGATGCGGAGTCTGTAAATGTCAAGAAGGACGAGGCTTCCGTCAATATTGTTTTTTCTATCGCTGATTATTCCAAGGTCCTTCAGGAAGACTTTAAGAATATTAACGATCTTACTTCTGCTATAAAGAAAGCTGATACAACAGAGATCAAGTTTACTGCCGAATTTGTTAAGGAAGGCAAAGAATGGATTGCTGATAATGTTGGCTCCAAGAAGTTTAATAAACTTTATGCCTACAGAAATGAAGAGATAGATTTTTCTCTGACTGCAGAAATGATCCGCGGTTTTATCGATTATTCAATGAGTTCTTTTTGGCTTACCGAGAATAATAAATATGTTGATACGGATTTTATTGAGTTTGACTATTATTTTGATTCTGCAGTTCTTGATTATGCCGACCGGGACGTAAACCTATACTATATTTTAATGAAAGATGACGAACCGCTGTATTATAGTGACAATATACTTTTCGGAGTAACAACAAATGTAGGTTGCCGTATTGATGCTGCTACAATAGGTCTCAGTGACGGCGCTTGTTTCGAGGCTGGTTATTATTCTATTGAACTGTATTACCGTGGGGAAGACGGAGATGAGTTGATAGATTCCAATTCTATTACTGTTGAGAAGACTGTAATTCCTACTCCGACTTCAGCTCCTGGCGGAAATACCAGCTCCACGTTTGACGGCGAAGGTGATTATTTTGCTTTTAATGATGCCACATTCAGAAGTTATGTTCTCGGAGCTGAATGGTTTGATTATGACGGCTGTATGCTCTCTGATGATGTTTATACCACAGACGTAATCACTCTCGCTTTTTCAATTAAAGTAACTGCTGATTGTAAGATGACTTTGGATTATGGTTACTACTTTACTGACAGCGATGATACTGATTCGATAGGGACGGCGCTTCAGGATCCTGTTTATTCCGGTACAGTTACGCCTTCATCATATTCTAACGGTTACTACTATGATATTGATTATGATGTTGACGGTGAAGCTGAACCCGGATATTACATGTTCGTTATCTATGAGTCAGGAACCCAGAACGTGCTCATGTATGGCTTCTGTATGGTTACTGATTAAGGGTATGCTGAGAATGGAACAAAAGGAACTGATTTGTCCGGTTCTTCCATTTTGCCCGATTTTCAGAAGGTTTGTTTGATATAATAGCGAAAATAATAAGTGGCGCCTTCTTACCCGGGGGCGCCACTTAACTGAAAAGGTATTGCGATGAAGATAAAAAGAGAAATAACGGCAGTCCTGATCGCGGCTTCAATGATCTTTGCTTTTTGCGGATGCGGCAAAGGGAAGAAGACCGAGGCGGCTAAGAATTATTGCATCTCGTTCTGTGAAGATGTAAAGAACGGTGATGCGGACAGGCTGGCTTCATATTACGCAGATCCTTCAGTAACTGCAGAATCACTGAAGGAAATCATCAGCCCTTCTTCCTTCAACAGCGAAGAGGCTGCTTTCAGTGATACTGTTAAAGCGTCACTCCGTTATAATGTTCAGGAGCCTGTTTATGATTCCAGGACCAAATCAGCTACTGTATATGTTTCCTGGGGACAGGCAGACTACAGTTGTGAAGAGGCTTTGAATGCCGGTACTGTAACAACTTTTAAGACTTCTATGTCATCTGCTCCTGAAAAGATAATTACCACTTGTGTAACAATTGATATGAGCGGAGATATACTCTGGATCACTAATCCGGATGATATCCTTAATGAAGTATATGCTTTTAACTCTGAAGACCACGGAATCATGAAGGGCTTGCTTTCTGATTATTATACCGGAGGTGATCTTGTCCTTGCCCCGAAAGGGACTTATTCCAATACCGATTCAATAGGCGTAAGACTTAATTTCAATAAAGATTTATTAAACAACAGATTTGTTCCCGGTGTTATCTATACTGTGGCCAGGGATGATGAAGTTATCTATACTTCCGGTGTTGTTTATATTGGTGAGGACGGGATAAGGCTGGATCTTACATCCGATATGACAGGTAAGGAAGGTCTGAATGAGGACGGATTCCTTCTTGCAGGCAATTACACTTTTATGGTCTTCGATGAACATTCGAAAGAGATTGCCAGATTTGATTGTGTTGTTGAGAACGTGAAGCTCGAGAAAGAGACTTTTGAATTTGAAGACCATAAAGAAGATTATTATCTGTCGAATCTTGTTTATGAATTCAAGGACAGTGATCTGATGGGTGAAGCCTATGTCTTCAACTCCGGATGGTGGGATTATGACGGAACATCAGTCGGGAAGAGTGCTTTTGCTTCGAATACTTCGGTAATAGGTTTCTCGCTGGCTGTAAGCACTAAAAATGAAACAGAACTGTATTACGAATATTTCTACAGTGAAGAATCTGATTTTGCGGATCTGGACGTAAATGCTCCTGTTTATCAGGGGTCATGTATTCCATCTTTATATGAAGACCAGGCCTGTTATGATCTCGATTATCCTTCCAAGGATCTTAAACCAGGATTCTATGGACTCGTAGTTTACGGAGATGCGGCTAAAAAGCATGTGGTTATGACTGCAGCATGTATTGTGGTTGAAGAGACAAGTGATGATCTAAACTGATGTTCTGACCGTTTATCTGATGGACTATGAATGATTGTAAATCAACAAATCTGTCTAAAATTCTTGTGACGGTTCTTTTGATACTGTCATTTACTTTATGTTCAGTATCGTGTTCGCTGTCCGGTTCGAAAGGGCGCGGAAGGATAATGAACAGCAGTCCGAGCAAACCTGAGACACAGTCTGCTGAGGTTACGGTGGTTTCTTCGGAGACTGCAGAGCCGACACCTGTTCAAACAACTGAAACGACGGAAACCACTGAGATTACCGGGACAACAGAAACCGGAGAAACCTCTGAGACTTCCGGAACTTCAGAATCAACAACTGAGTCACGCCTGACTTATGAAGAAGTCAGAGAGGCATATATTTATTCTGTCTGGTACGATGCAGTGGATTCCAATCCTGCAGATTATGATGAGATAGATTCGAATGACGCTTTTGCGCTTAAGGGTGTATTCTATTTTAATAAGCCGCTGACTGCGGTCTTTGAGGCAAATCTTTATAAGGGTGATGAACTGGTAATGACTAGAGAGGTGAGACTGAGGGAAAATGTCACAGCTGAAGCTGATTTCAGCGCAGGTCTGGCAGGACTCGGCACATTTGCTCCGGGTGATTATACCGTTGAATTACTTTATGAAGGCGAAAATATTGCGGTTACTCCAAGTATGAGGGTCAGATAAGATGTTCATATCAGATAAATGGAATGATTACGAGCTGCTCTATTGCGGTGGTGGTGAGAAGTATGAGCGTTGGGGAGACGTTACATTAAGACGGCCGGATCCCCAGGCTGTGTGGCCTGTTATAAAAAACGGCAAAGAGATCTCCATGGATGAACTTGATAAGCCGTCAGCCCTTTATAACAGGAGTAATACGGGAGGCGGAGCCTGGACAAAACTCAGGAATTTCCCGAATACCTGGAATATCAGTTACGATTCACTCGGAAAGAAACTCACTTTTATAATTGAACCTACTGCATTCAAGCACACGGGGCTTTTCCCCGAGCAGGCTTCCAACTGGGATTTCTGCGGTGATCTGATAGAGAAAGCCAAAACATCAGGGAAGAAGGACATAAAGATCCTGAATCTTTTTGCTTATACAGGTGCCCAGACACTTGCCTGCAGTGCACACGGAGCGGATGAGGTTGTTCATGTCGATGCTTCAAAGGGCATGATCGCAAGGGCCAAAGAAAACATCAAAGAGAGCGGTCTTGAAGACCGGTATGTAAGGTTTATTGCTGAAGACTGCAAGAAATTCGTTGAACGTGAGATCAGGCGTGGCCGTAAGTACGACGGCGTAATCATGGATCCGCCTTCATATGGCAGAGGACCTTCAGGCGAATTATGGAAGCTTGAAGATTCCTTCTACGACCTTGTAAAACTGTGCTCAAACCTTATTTCCGATGATCCTTTGTTCTTTATTGCGAGTTCTTATGCAACCGGAATTACTGCACAGGCTTCCGGACAGATCCTGAATCTTGCGATTCCTGGAGGAAGGGTCGAAGCAGAAGAACTTATGCTTCCTGTATCAAAGATGAACGCTTATCTTCCTTGCGGTCAGACTGCCAGATGGACTCTAAAGTGAAAGATCTTCCCTATGGAGTAAAGGTCCTTTATGAGGACAATCATATAATAGTTGCGATCAAGCCTGCAGGTGTACTTTCACAGAGTGACGGGAGCAGGAGCCCCGATATGCTGACTGTACTTAAAGCATATATCAAAGAAGAATACTCAAAACCCGGTGAAGTCTATCTTGGACTCGTGCACAGGCTTGACAGACCTGTTTCAGGAGTCATGGTTTTCGCACGAACGAGCAAGGCGGCATCAAGACTTTCAGAACAGATCCGTAACAGAAGAGTGGAGAAGATCTACAGATGTGTTGTTACAGGTGTTCTTGAAGGAGAAGGGCGTCTCGAGGATTATATCTGTAAAGATGAAGCCCGGAATATGGTCACTGTGAGTGATACTGAGAAACCAGGCTTTAAGGCATCATGGCTTGATTACAGGGCTTTGTCCTCAAAGGATGGATTCACGCTTGCAGAAGTGAAGCTCGGCACGGGAAGATCCCACCAGATCAGAGCCCAGATGGCTCATTCAGGTCATCCCATTGTTGGTGATCAGAAATACGGTTCTTTGGATAAAAGATGTAAGGATATTGCGCTGGAAGCATACAAATTGTCATTTGAACACCCTGTAAAGCGCGAAAATATAACCTTTGAGGCGCCAGTTCCTGACTGTTTCCCATGGGTTTTGTTCCGGGATTGACACATTCCCTGAAAATTCCCTCTGATAGCCCTTTTGAGGAGTATGTGCGAAAAACATCAGCTCAGCGCCGGTACGTTATTCCTTGACTTTGAAGACCGTAAAACCATATAATTATAACTTGCTATATTTTATATAAAGGTGAAGCGGTTTATGTACAACAAAGTTTCTAAAGATCTGAATTTTGTAGACAGAGAGAAACAGGTTCTCGAATTCTGGAAAGAAAATGACATCTATAAGAAGAGCATTGCTCCCAAGGCTGACGGTGCTCCTACTTTTACCCTCTATGACGGTCCTCCGACGGCAAACGGCAAGCCTCATATTGGTCATATTAAAACAAGAGTAATTAAGGATGTTATCCCGAGATATCATGCTATGAAGGGCGAGACCATCGTCTTTAAGGCAGGTTGGGATACACACGGTCTTCCTGTAGAACTTGAGGTCGAGAAGGCTTTAGGTATTAACGGCAAGCCTCAGATCGAAGGTTATGGTGTTGAGCCATTTATCAAGAAGTGTAAGGAATCCGTTTGGACATATAAGGATCAGTGGGAGCACATGAGTGACCGAGTCGGTTTCTGGGCTGATATGGAGAATCCTTATGTTACTTATGATAACAACTATATCGAGTCCGAATGGTGGGCATTAAAGCAGATGTGGGATCAGGATCTCATCTACAAGGGACATAAGATCGTTCCTTATTGCCCGAGATGCGGTACTGCTCTTTCCTCACATGAGGTTGCACAGGGATATAAGACAGTCAAGGAGAGATCCGCTGTCGTAAGATTCAAGTGTGTCGATGAGGATGCATACATCCTTGCATGGACGACGACACCCTGGACGCTTCCTTCAAACGTTGCTTTGTGCCTTAACCCCAACGACGAGTATTCAAAGGTAAAAGCCTGCGACGGTTACACATATTATATGGCAACCGCTCTGCTCGATTCCGTATTGGGCGGTCTTGCCAAGGACGGCGAGAAGGCTTACGAGATCCTCGAATCCTACAAGGGTTCAGATCTTAAGGGCAAGTCCTATGTCGCTCTTTATGAGGGTACGGCAAAGGAAGCCGCTAATCAGAAGAAAAAGGCTCATTATACAGTCTGCGATGAGTACGTAACGATGGAAGACGGTACGGGTATCGTTCACATCGCTCCTGCTTTCGGTGAAGATGACGCAAGGGTAGGAAGAAACAATGACCTTCCTATGGTACAGTTCGTTGATACAAGGGGTAACCTCACTGAGGAGACTCCTTTTGCCGGCATGTTCGTAAAGGACGCTGATCCTGAGGTATTGAAGGATCTTGATTCAAGAGGACTTCTTTTCTCCGCTCCCAAATTCGAGCACGAGTATCCGTTCTGCTGGAGATGCGACACACCTCTGATCTATTTCGCAAGATCAACATGGTTCATCGCAATGAGCAAGAAGAGAGATGAGCTCCTCAAGTCCAACAATATGGTTAACTGGATGCCTGAGACGATCAGGGACGGCCGTATGGGTGACTTCTTAAGAAACGTCATCGACTGGGGTATCTCACGTGAGCGTTACTGGGGTACACCTCTTCCGGTATGGGAGTGCGAATGCGGTGAGAGACACTGCATCGGTTCCATCGAGGAACTCAAGTCTATGAGTGACGATTGTCCGGATGATATCGAGCTCCATAAGCCTTATGTTGATAACGTCCACATCAAGTGTCCCAAGTGCGGCGGCCAGATGAAGAGGGTTACGGAGGTTATCGACTGCTGGTTTGATTCCGGTTCAATGCCTTTCGCACAGTATCACTATCCTTTCGAGAACAAGGAGTTCTTCGAGACACATTATCCCTGCAACTTCATCTCAGAAGGTATCGACCAGACAAGAGGATGGTTCTATTCGCTTATCGCTATATCGACAGTGCTTTTCGGAAGATCACCTTTCGAGAACTGCATCGTCATGGGTATCGTCCAGGATAAAGACGGTATCAAGATGAGCAAGCACTTAGGCAATGTTGTCGATCCGTGGGACGTTCTTGATTCACAGGGCGCAGATGCTGCAAGATGGTATTTCTATACCGCAAACCAGCCATGGCTTCCTTCAAGATTCTCCAAAGAGGCTGTTAATGAAGGCATCAAGAAGTTCATCGGAACATATTGGAACACATATGCTTTCTATGTAATGTATGCCGATATCGATAATTTCGATCCTACAAAGCATACTCTCGACAAGGCATCTCTGGGCGCAATGGACAGATGGGTGCTTTCACGTCTCAATACGCTCATCAAGGTCGTTAACGAGAAGATGGATGCTTACGATATCTCACAGTCCGCGAGACTCATTCAGGACTTTACTGAAGAGCTCTCCAACTGGTACGTAAGACGCTGCCGTGACAGATACTGGGGTGCAGAAGAGACGCAGGACAAGGTCAATGCTTACATGACCCTTTATACGGTTCTCGATAACCTCACAAGACTCTGTGCTCCGTTCGTTCCTTTCATGACAGAGGAGATCTATCAGAACATCGTCCGTTCCGTTGATAAGAACGCGCCTGAATCAGTACATCTTGCAAAGTATCCTGTCGCCGATGAGAGCCTCATCGATGCTAAGCTTGAAGAGGAGATGGAACTCGTACAGCAGATCGTAACACTCGGTCACAGCTGCCGTGAATCCGCTTCCATCAAGAACCGTCAGCCTCTTTCCGAGATCTATGTAGTATCCGAACTCGGACTTGATGACGAATATAAGCCGATCGTTCTTGACGAGCTCAATATCCGCAAGATGGAAGTTCTCGCTGATGCTTCAACTCTTGTTGATTACAGTTTCAAGCCTCAGCTCCGTACATGCGGAAGAAAGTTCGGCAAGAACCTGAATGATGCTAAGGAGGTTATTGCAAACCTTCCGGGCAAGGAGACTTATGCTGCTCTTAAGGCAGGTTCCGTTAAGATCACCGTTAACGGTGAGGAATATGAGATGACAGAGGAAGATTTCCTCATAGAGACAACACAGCCTGAAGGATTCTCAACACAGTCTTCCGGCAATCTTACTGTCTCGATCTCTACAGTCCTTACTGAGGAACTTATCGAAGACGGTCTTGTAAGAGAGATGATCTCCAAGATCCAGACTCACCGTAAAGAGACTGAAGGTCTTACGGTTACAGACAGGATCATCCTTAAGTATGACGGAAACGACAAGCTCGCTGCAGTTATCGAGAAAAAGAAGGATTATCTTGCTTCTGAAGTTTTGGCTGTCGAGATCTCGAACGGTACAGGCGATAATTCCAAAGAGTGGAATGTCAATGGCGAGAAGATCACATTCTCCGTCGTAAAGGTTTGAGGTAATTTATGATAATAGATCTGTTCAGACAGGGACTGAGCGCGCAGGAGATAGTCTACTATCTCATAATCTTTCTGTTTGCGCTGACACTCTCATTCTCTTTGCATGAGTTTATGCACGCGGCTGTAGCTGTATGGCTGGGTGACCCGACGCCGAAGAATATGGGAAGACTTACTCTGAATCCTGTAGCTCACGTTGACCCTGTCGGAACATTCCTTCTGCTTCTCGCAGGATTTGGCTGGGGAAAGCCGGTCATGTATAACCCCACTAATCTTCACAGGTTCAAGAGCCGCAGATTGATGAATATCATGGTCCATCTGGCAGGGGTTACCGGCAATTTCCTGCTGGCTTTGGTATCTAATATCCTTTTCCTGCTTTTTGCAGCGCTTCAGATCAAGTTTCCGGGAGCGGCAACTGTTCTGCGTGCACTTACGGATGCTTTCAGTTACACTTATGCATTCTCGATGATGCTTCTTGCATTCAATCTCTTGCCTATACCTCCGCTCGACGGATTCCATGTTCTTGAGGAGCTTCTTCCTTATAAGGTCAGGAGTTCAAATTTTTACCGTAAGTTTGAACGTTTTTCACCATATATTATTTGGATAGTTTTTATCGCGAGCACAGTCTCTCGGATATCGATCCTTGGTTATGTTATCAATGCTATCGAGAAACCTTTTGAGTTCATCATAAGTATTATCTGCATGCCGCTCTATATGCTTTTCCAGATGATAGGACTTTAATTGTATGACAGGTCAAGCGGTAAAGCCGGAGATTAAGCTCAGACAGTTCGAAGGCCCTTTGGACCTGCTCCTGCATCTTATCGAAAAGAATGATGTCGATATCTATGACATACCGATAAGCACTATAACCGCGCAGTATATGGACTATATCGAATCGATGAAAGAGTTCGATATGGAACTGGCTTCTGATTTTCTTGTAATGGGTGCTACCCTTGTATCAATAAAATCAAGAATGATGCTCCCGGGTATGCAGGCCGCACTTGGTTCAGGAGAAAATGCAGCTGATCCCAGGGAGGAACTGGTTATTTCCCTTATGAGATATAAGAGGTGCAGGATTTTCGCTTCTGACCTTAAAGAAAGAAGGGAAAAGTACGATGGTGCCAGATTCCGCTATGCTTCCACTGCAAAACAGCTGGGAATAACTATAGCTCCGGCGGAGCAGGCTTTTTCTGTTGACGAATTCAACGATGCTGTTGCCACCATCAATGAACGCAATGAGATGCGTTTCACCGATATCACAGCAAAGATCAAGCATATCTTAAGAAAAGACAAACTCTCGGTTAAGGAGAGGATAAAGTCTATATGGCGTTCGATTACAGGCAAGGGAAAGATCCTTCTGAGCAGTCTTTTCACCAAAAAGACTGAGAAGATGGATAAGGTCGTAAGTTTCCTCGCGGTGCTCGAACTTGTCAGAGACAATAAGATAACGGCCGAACAGGACAGGAACTTCGGTGAGATCTCTATTGAAGAGAAGAAGATCTGATATAAGGACTTATAGATATGGAAGATGATTTTAAAGTAACAGCGCAGGAACTGCCGGCAGCAATCGAATCGATCCTTTTTGTATCGGGTGATCCGGTCTCGTTGGACAAGCTCTCTGATATCCTTAATTGTTCGAAAAACGCTGTTGCCGAGGCCATGAAGTCTCTCGTGGACAGATACTCCTCGAATCCGTGGAGCGGACTTGAGATAAGAAGGACAGAAGATTCTTATGCCATAATGACAAGATCTTCGCAGAAGAAGATCCTTGACAGAATGTTCGGTCCGAGACAGACTCCGCCTCTTTCGCAGGCTTCTTATGAGACTCTGGCAGTTATAGCCTATAACCAGCCTTGTACCAGAGCACAGGTTGAGCTTGTAAGAGGTGTATCGTCAGACTCTATCATCTCGAGGCTGCTGGACAGAGGCTGGATCGAGGAAGCAGGCAATCTTGATGCACCCGGAAGGCCATCACTGTTCAAAACATCCAAGAAGTTTCTTACCGAATTCGGTATCGAATCAGTAAGGGATCTGCCGCCGCTTGAACTTATGAGTTATCAGACCATAAGAGATATGGAGGATTCCCTCAAGGAAGCAGCCGGCGGAGAGGATAAGCAGATCTCAATCGAGAGCATCATGAATCCTGCCAAAGAAGATGAGGAAGGTGCTGAGGATGACGGGAACGCTTGAACTTATTGAGAATGCTGTCTCGAAAATGAGCAAAGGCCATAAGGCCATAGCTAACTTCATTCTTGAATCATATGATAAAGCGGCATACATGACTGCTGCAAAGCTTGGTGAAGAAGTCGGAGTTTCTGAATCAACAGTAGTAAGATTCACCACCGAATTGGGATTTGAAGGTTATCCTGAGTTCCAGAAGGCTTTGCAGGAGGACCTTAAGTCCAAACTCACATCTGTTCAGAGACTGGGGCTTACCGAGAAATTCGAGAGTGACAGTGAAGCGTTGAGGGCTGTTGTTGCCCAGGATATTTCAAATCTCAGAGAATCTCTTAATTCCATTGACGAGAAGGAGTTTGACAAGGCTGTTAATTCGATTCTTGGTGCCAGGAAAATATACATCATGGGTATCAGGGCATCGGCTCCTTTGTCTGAGTTCATGCACTTTTATATGACATTGCTTTTTGATGATGTTGTTCTTGTAAGGAGTACATGTACGAATGAGCTCTTCGAGCAGATCATGCCTATAGGAAAAGGTGATGTCATGATCGGTATATCATTCCCGAGATATTCGGCAAGAACCATCAACTCAATGGGATATGCAAAGGATAAGGGTGCGACAATAATCGCCATTACAGATAAGGACGATACGGCGATGACTGAGTATGCCGATATCAAGCTTTTCGCGAAATCCTCGATGGCATCATTCGTTGATTCGCTGACGGCACCGCTGTCTTTGATAAATGCATTGCTTGTCTCGCTTGGAATGCACAGGAAAGAACACATTCAGTCTTCTCTCGAGTCTTTGGAGACATTATGGTCACAGTACCGTGTCTATGAGACGGGGAGAGACAGAAATACTGAAGAAGGAGATATTTTATAAAGGAGAATTATTATGGGAATCTATCAGATCGCAATAGACGGACCTTCAGGATCAGGCAAGAGTACGCTTGCCAAAGGCATCGCCAAAGAACTCGGCATTATGTATCTTGATACAGGTGCAATGTACAGAACCTGCGCGGTTGCTTCCATCAAAAGAGGCATCAATCCCAAGAATCCTGATTCTGTAAAGAAGATGATGGATGATGTAAAGATAGAGGTTGAATTCGTTGACGGAGTCCAGCATATGATCCTTGACGGTGAGGATGTGACAGGTGAACTCAGAACACCACAAACATCAATTGCCGCTTCGGATATCTCAGCTCTTCCTTTTGTCAGGGCCGCTATGGTATCACTTCAAAGAGAAATAGCAAAGAACCAGACTTTCGTCCTTGATGGAAGGGATATTGCTTCAGTGGTGCTTCCTGATGCGAAATATAAATTCTTTGTCGTCTGTGCTCCCGAGGTAAGGGCTGAGAGAAGACTTGCAGAACTTGAAGCAGCCGGTGACCACTCACAGACATATGAGGAAGTTTTAAGAGATATTAAATACAGGGATGAACAGGACTCCACGAGAGCTGCGTCACCATTAGTCCAGGTCCCCGAGGCCATTGTAGTTGATACAGGAAAATACGATATTGACGGAACAAGAGCTTTTGTCATAAGCCATTTGGACGAAGAGGATAAATGAAAGTAACGATTGCCAAGTCATCAGGATTCTGTTTTGGAGTCAGAAATGCCGTATCCGCAGCTAATAATGCGGTTACAGAACATTCCGGCAACAGAAAACTTGTTATGCTCGGAGAGATCGTTCACAACAAATATGTAGTTGATAAACTCATTGAAGGCGGATTTGAGATTGCAGATTCTGCAGAGGAATGTCCGCCTGATTCAGTAGTTATAATAAGGGCTCATGGCGTTACACCTGCCGAAATTGCTCTTCTTAAGGCTAAGAACTGCGATATCAGGGACCTGACATGTCCATTTGTTTCTAAGATCCACAAGATCGTACGGGAGAATGCCCAAAACGGAATGAATATCATAATTGCCGGAACCAAGGGACATCCTGAAGTTACTGGTATCCTGGGCGAGACAGAAGGAACAGGCGTCAAATGCGCTGTAATCAAGGCTCCTGAGGATCTTGAGAACGTTGATTTTCCGCTCGAAAGTGCCATATTGATCTCCCAGACGACATTTTCGAGCGAAATATTCAAAAAAATCTGTCAAACAGTTAAAAATAAAATTGAAAAATACAATGTTTTTGATACAATATGTATTACGACTGAAAGTAGGCAAAAGGAAGCCGCTTCGCTCTCTGAGGTATCAGACTCGATGATAGTCATCGGTTCTGCTCACAGTTCGAACACCACTAAGCTTTTGGACATCTGCAAAGGTCGTTGTGCAAGAACATTCCTTGTGAACTCCGGCACTGAAGTCAAGTGTCTCATCTCGGAAGGAAAGATCCTTCCTGATGACAGAGTCGGGATCACAGCGGGTGCATCTACACCGGAAGCTATTATTTTGGAGGTTGTTCAACAGATGAACGAAGAAGAGAAGATCACAAATCAGGGCTTTGACACAGAGTTTGCCAATGCTGTCGATTTAATTGCGCAGGTTAGAAGAGGTGCTGTAGTTAAGGGCACGATTACATCTGCAGATGACGACTATGTATACGTAGACGTACACGACAAGTCCGAAGGAAGAATTTCACGTAAGGAGTTTGATTCGGATCCTGACTTCGATCTTGACAAGGCAGTTGCCGAGCACAGTGAAGTTACCGTTAAGGTCAGAAGCATTAAGAATTCCGATCAGGGCAAGGAGATCATCCTTTCCATGAATGATGTTGTGTCCGAGCAGGGCAAAGCTGAGATCGAGGAAGCTTACAAGAACAAGACTCCTATCGAAGTTAAGATCACACGTACTGTTAAGGACGGTGTAATCGGTTCTTATAAGGGCGTTGATATCTATATCCACAGAACACAGATCAAGACAGGCGAGGTTAAAGACCTTGAGGCTTATGTAGGCCAGACTCTTGAGATCGTTGTTACAAAGTTTGATACCGAGAAGGGCCGCCTCAGGATTTCCGGAAGCCACAGGATCATCGTATCTGAAGAGCGCCGCAAGAAGTCCGCTGAAATCTGGGACAACATTGAGGAAGGCAAGCACTATACAGGTGTTGTTAGAAGCCTTGTTGATTTCGGTGCATTCATCGATATCGGCGGTGTTGACGGACTCGTTCACGTTTCTGAGCTCTCTTGGAGCCGCAACGCAAAGCCTTCTGACGTTCTCAAGGTTGGTCAGGAAGTTGACGTTTACGTTAAGAATTTTGACAAAGAGACAAAGAAGATCTCATTGGGCTACAAGAAGCTCGAGGACGATCCTTACTACAATATTGAAGAGAGAATGCCTATCGGCTGCATCGTTCAGGGTACAGTAGTTCGTCTTACAAAGTTCGGTGCTTTCGTTCAGCTTGAACCTGATCTCGATGCACTCTGCCATGTTTCTCAGATCTCTTCCAGAAGACTTGAGAAGCCTGAGGATGCTCTTTCTGTTGGCCAGGTTGTTCAGGCTAAGGTCATCAAGATCGAACCCGACGAGAGAAGGATCTCCATCTCCATCAAGGAAGTTGCTCCTATCGATCCCGTTGAGGATGAGCCTGCTTACGAGGAAGCAGCTGAAGAGGCTCCTGCAGAGTCTGCTGACGAACAGGCATAAGTTATCAGTTAATTGATCATTCAAGAGGTTGTCCATAGCGGCAACCTCTTTTTTTGACTTCGTTAAGTACTTGAGGCTCGAAAAGTGCGATGTTTGTTTTTGCGTTTGATGTGTTCTTCATGGACAGAATTGCATCTGCAATCTGCAGCAAAAAATATAGCCAGAAAACTATTATATCTTGTTGCATTTTCCGCCGAATTCCGACAAATCCCTAAAGAAATCACTAAAGGATCTCCAAAGTTGAACAGGATTTGTCGCATGATTTTGTAGAGCTTTGGAGATCGTTTTCTGGAAACATGTAAGATTTGTCGTTTTTTTCAGAAAAGATCGACAAGGTATAATAGGTGAGAAAGTTAATACTCAGCTGTAAAATCCACTTGGCCTTGATGGAAAAACAGCGTTTCTTAATTTGAACTTGCATATTTTTCTCTATTGTTATAATATTTATAGGCTTGTTAGAGGAATACTCCATCGGGGTGTGGCTCAGGTGGTAGAGTGCCTGCTTCGGGAGCAGGAGGCCGTGGGTTCAAGTCCCGCCACTCCGACCAATATTTTTCCTGACAATGCATGTTCATCGGGGTGTAGCTCAGGTGGCTAGAGTGCTTGCTTAGGGAGCAAGAGGTCGTGGGTTCAAGTCCCGTCACTCCGACCAGATAAAAGCCTTGAAACCATATGGTTTCAGGGCTTTTATCTTTAATATGGTTATTCCGGTTTTTATCTAATAATATTACTTCATCATTCCCTATATTCCCGTTCATTTTTTGTTTACTTGCCCATGTAACTTCTATGTAATACAATAAAAATAATTTAATCATTAAAGGATAGGTATTCATAATGAACATCAGCCATTGGCCAATACCTAGGACAGAGATAGAATCCTTTATAAACCATGTGTGCAGTTTGTACGGACATACGGTCTATAAGAGCGGGATGAGATTGCAAGCAAATAAACAAAATAAAAGCGCAGTTTGTTCGTGAGACGGATGAACTGCGTTTTTGGTTTGCACTGATAAAAGACATAAATAATGAACAGGGAGGACAAACGATGAGAGTCAATTCAAAATGGCAGAAGATCACAGCGACGTTGCTTGCTGCTGTGATGGGTGTTGCGCTTATACCTAATGTTTCAGGAAATGACACTGTATTGGCTGCAGACTTAAAGAATAAGGATAATACTTGTCTTGGCGTATCAGGCATTGCATCGCCGGTTAACCCGAGTACAGTTGATCCGACGAATGATCCGACCGGCTCAAATCAGGCCTGGTCAGGAAGTTATGTTTATTACGGATATTATCAGGGAGATTCAAGGTGGGTTCCAGCCGGACAGATCAAATTCCGTGTTCTTGCAAAGGATTCCAAAGCTTATACATCAAAAGAATCTTTGTTCCTTGATAGTGATATTAGATTATTTAACAGGGTGTTTGATAATGAGGAACCTTATACAAATTCATGGAGTGACAGTACATTAAGAGAAATGCTGAATACCAGTTTTCTTGCTGGTTTTACTGATGTAGAGAAAAACGCTATTGCTGTGAGTAAAGGTAATGGTGGTCTTTCATCATCTTCCGATTCATATGAATCTTATAAGTATGATGGTTCAGTGAGTGTGGATGATAAAGTGTTCCTGCTTGATTCTTCAGAAGTTGTTAATGGAAAATATGGTTATTCTTCGGATTCAGGATGGACTTACAGTTCAGGTGCCTGGGGCAAAGTACCACATAGTGTTCCCAACCATGTTAAGCAGGGTTATCCTGGTGATTGCTGGTGGCTGCGTTCGAAATATAAAGGTGAAAACGGATATGGTTATGCAGGTGCTGTTTTGATAGGCGGTGCCCTTAGTAACGGTACTGTTGATTATCATTCTTACGGTGTTGCGCCAGCTATGAATATCGATCAGGAATCAATCCTGTTCTCGACAGCCTTAACAGGAAATATCGGAGCCGTCGGAACTGAATACAAGCTGACTCTTATTGATGAGGATATGGTCATTGCTGTCGCGGACGGTGAGAGCGTAAAGGCTGACGGTAATACAATTACAGTTCCTTACAAAGCATCCGGAAGTAATGGTGGAAATGCAAACTGTGCATCTGTCGTGATCCTTGACAAAGAATATACGGCTGGAAACAAGAACGGTGCAAATATTCTTTATTACAGTGAAATAGGTATACTCTATTATGCAAATAAGAACTATACCGGTACATTTACTTTACCGTCCTCTCTGAGTTTAGGCGGCTGGGATTCTTCATATTATGTATATCTTATTTCTGAAAAGAATTATGATGGGAAAACTACAGATTATGCGAGTGTTCCTGTTAAGCTTAGTGCTCCGGGAAAATCCACTCCGACTCCCACACCGACAACCAAGCCTGTGGCAACAGCAACCCCTACACCTACGACGGCTGCAAAACCTACTGATAAACCAACGGCAACTCCTACTCCAAAGTCAGCATATGTCGATATGCCGAATGTAGTAGGAATGGGTTATGAAGATGCGAAAACTGTTATTTATGACACTTTGAAAGGTGCAGGATTCTTAAAAGTAGATATCAGCTTCACTTATTATGATAAGTCTGATCCGATTACGAGTCAGGAGCCTAAGGCCGGAACGAAATTGACTGTCAGTGACAGCATAGCTGTCACCATAAAAGCAGATAAAAATACCGATAATCCCAAGTCTACATGGAAACAGGAAGGAAAGAAATGGTATTACTATGATGCTAACGGTTCGAAAGTTAAGGGCTGGCAGGAGATCAACAAAGTCTGGTATCTCTTTGACAGCAACGGTGTAATGCAGACCGGCTGGGTAGAGTCCGGTGGTAAGTGGTATTACCTGAAAGATACCGGTGCTATGTATACCGGTTGGATAGAATCAGGAGGTAAATGGTATTACCTTGGATCTTCCGGAGCAATGGCAACCGGCTGGATCGAAGATGGCGGCAAATGGTACTTCCTAGGATCTTCCGGCGCGATGGCTACCGGTTGGATAAAGCAGGGTGGCAAATGGTATTTCCTGAGTGCTTCCGGAGCAATGGCAACCGGCTGGGTTCAGTCAGGCGGCAAATGGTATTACATGAGTCCATCAGGAGCCATGGTTGAAGAAGGCTGGGTACAGTATGGAGCAACATGGTATTACTTTGATTCAAACGGAGTAATGGTTACCGGTGATTATGTGATCAAAGGAAAAACGAATAGATTCAGTTCTTCCGGCGCATGGATCGGGTATGCATAATTTTTCGAAGGAGGTTAAAGAATTCAGGTAAATGGCAGATATATAAACGAAAAAACAAAAGTAGCAAAGGAGGTTAACGCATGAAAAGAACTGCTACAAAAATACTATCTTTGATGCTCGCTGCTGCAATGGCAGGTGGTGTCGTATGGTTTGTACCGGATAAGGTACTTGCTGAAGGTTCCTTGACAGAAGGTCAAACAAAAGAGAAAGACTTTTGTTATATTGGAATGGATTGCGAATCAACACCGGCAGGTTTTCCTGAAGAAGGATATCTTTACCGTTATTCACCATGGGATGAACCTAAAGAGATCAATGTAGCCTGGGATGGTGCTTCATATGATCCGGATTCAAACACACTGACTCTTAAGAATTTTAATCATCCTGATGTCGGTTTTATTTTCGATGGTGTCGGATATTATAATTGCGGTTGTGAACTGAAGATCATACTTATCGGTGACAACCATATTCAGCGTATTGATGACGGCTTCAGCGGATTGGATTTCCAGGGATCAGGATCTCTTACTGTAAATGAGAATAAAAAAGCTTATGGAAGCACTGTGACTTTTAATAATTCTTATTATGAAGATGATGATCATCTGACGCAGTTCCATGTCGGTAAGGATGCCACAGTAATCATTTATAGATCTCCTGATAAGAAAATAGAGAATAATGATTATATTATTAAAGGTTATTGCATCACCGTCAGTGGTTATGATAAGGAAACGCAAAAACCTGAAGATTATTTAACATACGATGGTGATGTGACTCCTGAAATCGAATGGGAGGAAGAAAAAGTCTCACCAGCTGGCGTTGAATATCTATCTCTCACTGACAAATTATATGTAAAGACAGAGTATCCTGTTTCAAGAGTTTTTGCAGACAAGAACGATGCTGATGCTATCCGTCTTCTCGTTGAGGGAAAGGTTGAGGATAGTAATGAAACATATGCATGGGTAGAGAAACATAACGGAAAATGGTTTGTAAGCAGAAGTAGCTGGTATGATGATGATATCAGCGGATCATATACCGCTACTCTGCCTGATGATCTGAAGAGCGGAGAAGATAAGATCACTGCATATGCAAATGCTGCCGCTACTATTGACTATTCAACTTATACTGATTCGTTCTATGCTTATACAAAGAACGATAAATATTATGCGATTGTTCCCAAGGCTTTAATAATTGATAAATGGGATTTAACAGATCTCAAGACCGAAGCCAGTGTCTTCTGTATGGGTGAAATCACTCAAAGCACTCCGATGTTCTATTTAAATAGTGAACCATATGATGCATGGACAATGGATTCGTATACTGTAGTTGATGGTGTTTCAACAGGTAAAGAAGCAGATAAGTATATGACTGATAACGGCTATACAAAAATAATAGCAAGTTCTTGGAATGCTTGGTACAACTTGAACACTTTAAATGATGTTCTGAAGTTCTCTCCTAAAGCAAACCCTACGGACACTCCTACACCTACTACGAAGCCTGCAACGCCTACGCCTACCACAAAGCCTGCTACTCCTACACCTACAGCAGCGCCAAAGTCAACCTGGAAACAGGAAGGCAAGAACTGGTATTACTATGATGCTAACGGTACTAAGGTCACCGGCTGGCAGGAAATTAAAAAGGCTTGGTATTTCTTTGACAGCAAAGGCGTAATGCAGACCGGCTGGGTTCAGGATGGAAAAACATGGTATTACTGTGATAATAACGGTGTAATGCAGACCGGCTGGGTTCAGGATGGTAAGACATGGTATTACATGAGCGGATCAGGAGCCTTGGCTACGAATTGCTGGGTCAAATCTGGGAATGTCTGGTATTACATTAGTGCATCTGGAGCCATGGCCACGAATTGCTGGGTTAAATCCGGAAATGCCTGGTATTACATAAGTGCTTCCGGAGTTATGGTTACAAACGGCTGGGTTCAGTCAGGCGGTAAATGGTATTACATGAGTCCTTCCGGAGCCATGGTTGAAAACGGCTGGGCAAAATCAGGTAATTCATGGTATTACTTTGATGGAAACGGCGTAATGGTTACCGGTGAATACAAGACTGATGGCAAGATGAGCAAGTTCAGTGATTCCGGTGCATGGATCGGATATATCTGATTTATTGACATAAGTCATTAATACTGCGGGGGCTGTCTCAAATGCTGGGACAGCCTCTGTTCAATTTGCCGCATTATTTTCATGGACGGCAAAACTGTTATGTTATAATCGAATCTATCAATTTAAAGGCGGTGACGTGTATGAGCCGGGCAGATGATATTTTCGATGAGAACATAAGAACCATACTGAATTCGGGCTATTCGACCATTAATGACAAGGTAAGGCCCCATTGGGCTGATGACGGTGCACCTGCTTATACTTACAAGGCATTTGCAATCGTTAACCGTTACAACCTTGCTGAGGAGTTCCCGATGTTTACTCAGCGCTGGATCAACTTCAAGGCTGCAGTTGACGAACTTTTGTGGATCTGGCAGAAGAAATCCAACAATGTCAACGATCTGAACTCGCATATCTGGGATGCATGGGCTGATGAGACAGGTTCCATCGGCAAGGCATACGGATATCAGCTTGGTGTTAAGCATAAGTATAAGGAAGGCGAGTTCGACCAGGTTGACCGTGTGCTTTATGATCTTAAGAATAATCCGTCATCTAGAAGGATCATGACAAATATCTATGTTCATCAGGATCTGAGTGAGATGCATCTTTATCCCTGCGCTTATTCGATGACTTTCAATGTTACCGGCAATAAGCTTAACGCTATTCTCAATCAGAGAAGCAACGATATGCTGGTTGCAAACGCATGGAACGTGTGCCAGTATGCGGTATTGGTTCATCTTTTCGCGAGATGCACAGGGCTTGAAGTTGGAGAATTTGTACATGTTATTGCTGATGCGCATATCTACGACAGGCATGTGGATATCGTTAAGGATCTTATAGAGATGCCGAAATATCCTGCACCTAAGCTTGTTCTTGATGAAGGAATCACTGATTTCTATCAGTTCACGACTGACAACATAAGACTTGAAGGTTATGAGGCCGGTCCCAAGATCAAGGGAATCCCGGTTGCAGTCTGAACGGATGGTTAAGTAATGAAGTTGATCTTTATCAGGCACGGGGATCCCGATTATGAGAAGGATTCTCTTACGGAGAAAGGCTGGCGCGAGGCTGAGATACTTGCTGACCGTGTCGCGAAATGGGACATTAAACAGATTTACTGTTCAACCATGGGCCGCGCTAAGGATACCTGTTCCGCAACGCTTAAGAAGACAGGGAGAGAGGCAGTCTATTATGACTGGCTTCAGGAATTCTATTACAGAGTCTGGGATGAGGATGTAAAGGAATGGACTATAGCCTGGGATTTCTATCCTAGGGATTTCAACAACAGGGATGATTTCCATGATAAGAACAATTGGGCTAATACGGAGATCATGAAGTCCGGGGATATCGCCAGGCACGCACAGGAAGTTTATGACGGTTTTGATGCTTTGCTCGAGAAGCACGGTTATAAGAGAAACGACAGAAATTTCTATGACGTGATCGAGCATAATGATGACAACATCGTGTTTTTCTGCCATTTTGGTGTTACGGCACTGCTGTTGGGACATCTTATAGGTGTTGCTGCGCCTTCACTATGGCAGGGCATGATGATGGCACCGACATCTATCACAGTTTTGGGTTCTGAAGAAAGGATACCTGGAGAGGCAAGCTTCAGAGTACAGACTTTCGCTGATTCAAGGCATCTGCTTGAAGCGGGGGAGCCGTTGTCACAGTCAGGTTATTTTGCAAAGATTTTCGAGGGGTGAGAGACATGATAGCAATATCGGCAGTTGATAAGAATTGGGCAATTGGCAACCAGGGACATCTTCTTATATCGTTGCCTGAGGATCAGAAGGGTGTGTTCAGGAAATACACATCCGGTCATACTGTGGTCTATGGAAGAAAGACCCTTGAGACATTTCCGGGACAGAGGCTTTTGCCTAACAGAGTCAATGTCATAATGTCCAGAAGCTTTGATTATGAGAAGGAAGGAGCGATGGTGCTTCATTCAGTTGGTGAACTTGAGGATTTCCTTGAACTTACTGCAGATGATGTTTACCTTATCGGCGGTGCTTCTCTTTATAATTCACTTATTAGCCTCTGTGACAGGGCCATCATCACGAGCATCCGTGCCGAATTCGAAGCTGACTGCTGGTTCCCGAATCTCGATGAGGATCCTGACTGGGTCCTTGAGGAAGAGGAAGAGCCTGTCATGAGCGAAAAGGGCGTCGAATTCACGGTAAAACACTATAAGAGAAAGTAATCTCTTTAGTGATGTGATAAGAATAAATACTGCAATAACATCTTGTACGAGTTATTTCCGTCAGGAAATACTGTCCGAAGTACAAGATGTTATTGCATTGTATTTGCTCTTTTGTTAGAATACTCGAGCATAAAAATCACGCATACATTCCGACTGTGGCCAATTTGAGCTGAATATTACTTTGATGTATGCGGAAGAAAACAGGAGGATTATTTTATGCCGGTTATTTTAATGAAGCAGCTTCTTGAAGCAGGCGTACACTTCGGTCATCAGACACGCCGTTGGAACCCTAAGATGTCAGAGTACATCTTCACGGAGCGTAACTCAATCCACATCATCGATTTGCAGAAGACAGTCAAGAAGGTCGACGAGGCCTATGACGCTATGCGCGAGCTCGCTGAGAAGGGTGATATCCTTTTCGTTGGTACAAAGAAGCAGGCTCAGGATTCCATCAAGGAAGAAGCTCAGCGTTGCGGACAGTTCTATGTAAATTACCGTTGGCTCGGCGGCACACTCACAAACTTCGTTACGATCAAGAAGAGAGTTGCAAGACTTGAAGAGCTCCGCAGAATGGAAGCAGACGGTTCTTTCGAACTCAGAACAAAGAAGGAAGTTGCTAAGCTTAAGCTCGAGATGACAAAGCTTGATCAGAACCTCGGCGGTATCGTTGGTATGGTTAAGCTTCCTGCAGCACTCTTCATCGTTGATACAAAGAAAGAGCACAATGCAGTAGCAGAGGCTAAGAGACTTGGTATCCCGATCATCGCTATTGTTGATACAAACTGCGATCCTGATGAAGTTGATTATGTAATCCCGGGTAACGACGATGCTATCCGTGCAGTTAAGCTCATCACAGCTAAGATGGCTGATGCAGTTATCGAAGCACACCAGGGTGAGGACGCTACATCCGAGGGTATGGATCTTGATTCCGCTGAGGCTCAGGCCGCTACAGCAGAAGTTGCTGAAGAGCAGGCTGTTGAGGAAGCAGGCGAGAAGTCCATCGAAGAGATCGCTTCCGAGTCTTGATTTTCGAAAAAAATAAAACCGTAAAGGAGAATATATATGGCAGTTACAGCACAACAGGTTAAAGAACTCCGTGAGCTTACAGATTGCGGCATCATGGACTGCAAGAAGGCACTTATCGAGTGCGAAGGTGATATCGAGAAGGCTAAGGCATGGCTTCGTGAGAAGGGTATGGCTAAGGCTGAGAAGAAGTCTGCCAGGATCGCTGCCGAGGGTGCAGTTGTAGCTAAGATCGCTGATGACAAGAAGTCAGGCGTTCTGGTTGAGATCAACATTGAGACAGACTTTGCTGCAAACACAGATAAGTTCAAGAACTTCACAAGTGCTGTTGCAACTCATATCCTTGAGAAGAAGCCTGCTACACTTGAAGAGCTTATGGCTCAGCCTCTTTACAATGATGAGTCCAAGACAGTTGAGATCTTCCAGAAGGAAGCTATCGCCGATATCGGTGAGAACACTTCTATCAGAAGATTCGTTATCTATGAGGTAGAGGGCAATGGTGCTGTTGCTTCTTATATCCACATGGGCGGTAAGGTAGGCGTTTTCGTTGAAGTTACAACAGATGATGATTCTGTTATCACAAAGCCTGAGTTTGCTGATTTTGCTAAGAACATCGGCATGCAGGTTGCTTCAATGAGACCTAACTGGGTTACTGAGGATGAAGTTCCCAAGGCTGAGCTCGACAAGGAAGTTGAGATCATCAAGAACAAGGCACTCGAAGAGGGTAAGCCTGAGAAGATCGTTATGGAGCGTATCGTTCCCGGTCAGATCAAGAACTTCTACAAGCTCAACTGCCTCGTTGATCAGGAATTCTTCAGAGATGACGATCTTACTATCTCACAGTACATCGACCAGTCCATCAAGGCTATCGGCGCTAACGTTTCAGTAGTTCGTTTCACACGTTTCGGTCTTGGCGAAGGCATCGAGAAGAAAGTTGATGATTTTGCTGAGGAAGTAAGAAAGCAGGCAGGTCTCTAATAGATCTTTAGCACTGTTGATTCAGTATTTACGGGCTGTCCTCCGGGACAGCCCTTTGTTTATCTGGTCCTTTAGACATACCGCATTTATCTCGGATTTTTTACTTTTAATAAAAAGATATTATTGATAAAATCTAATGAAGAAATTTTTGCGGAGGGTAAGTACGTAAATGGGCGAGACAAAATATAAGCGTGTACTTCTTAAGATATCCGGTGAGGCTTTGGCTGGAGATGCCAAGCTCGGTATCAATGATGAGGTTCTTAAAGAAATATCCACAAATATCAAAGCAGTAGCAGATCTTGGTGTCCAGGTTGCAATCGTAGTAGGCGGAGGTAACTTCTGGCGTGGCAGATCTTCTGAGAAGATGGACAGGGTTACGGCAGACCATATGGGAATGCTGGCTACTCTTATGAATTCCCTTGCACTTTCCGATGCTCTTGAGCAGCAGGGGGCGGTAACAAGAGTTTTATCAGCTATCGAAGTAAGACAGATGGCAGAGCCCTATATCAGAAAGAGAGCCGTAAGGCATCTTGAGAAGGGCAGGATCGTTATTTTTGCCTGCGGTACAGGCAACCCGTATTTCTCCACGGATACCGGTGCGGCTTTAAGAGCGACCGAGATCGGTGCGGATGTTTTCCTCAAGGCTACCATGGTTGATGGTGTTTATGATAAGGATCCGAACATTTATCCTGATGCAAAGAAGTATGACAAGGTATCACACGATGAGGTTCTGAGACTTAACCTTAAGGTAATGGATGCCACAGCAGCTGCTCTCTGCCGTGACAATCACACCAAGATCCTCGTATTCTCCATGAAGGATCCGGAGAATATCGTAAGGATCGCCAAGGGTGAGGATCTTGGAACGATCGTTGAATAACAAAATATAAAATTATTACATAAAGAGGAGGCTTTTATTATGGCTATGATCGAGATCACAAAGAAGGATTATGATGATATCGAAGCGAAAATGCGCAAGTGCATCGATAATCTTCAGGAGAACCTTAATACCATCCGTGCCGGACGTGCCAATCCGCATGTTCTGGACAAGATCACTGTTGATTACTACGGTGCTCCGTCTCCTCTTAATGCAGTAGCGAACATCCAGGTTCCTGAAGCGAGAATGATCACTCTTTCTCCATGGGATCCGAAGATGCTTAGAGATATCGAGCATGCTATCCAGGCTTCCGATCTTGGAATCAATCCTACCAATGACGGTAAGATGATCAGACTCGTATTCCCGATGCTGACCGAGGAGAGACGTAAGGATCTGGTTAAGCAGGTTAAGGTCTATGGTGACGAGACCAAGGTCGTTATCCGTAATAACCGCCGTGATGCTATCGACAAGATGCGTGCGGCAAACAAGAAGAAGGAACTGACTGATGATTCCCTTAAGGAATTTGAAGAGAAGATCCAGAAGATAACGGATAAGTTCACTGCAGAGGTTGATAAAGTCTGCGAGACCAAGAATAAGGAATTGATGGAAATCTGATAGAGATGCCAAAGTTTTCTAACAAACAGGAAAAGACTTATGATACGGGAGACCTCAAGGTCCCCGTATCTTTGGGTGTAATAATGGACGGCAACGGAAGGTGGGCCACAAAGAGACATCTTCCAAGAACTGCCGGACATAAAGTCGGTGCCGAGAATCTTAAGGAACTTTGCCGCAACTGTGTAAGATACGGAGTCAAATACCTTACGGTCTATGCTTTCTCAACAGAGAACTGGTCAAGACCGAAGGGAGAGGTCGATCAGCTCATGAAGCTCTTTGTAGAGCTGTTCGATAAATACGATCCAGAACTTGCAGAAGAAGGCATAAGGGTAAGATTTACCGGAGACGACACGGAATTGCCTCCCAAAGTCAGGGAAGTCTGCAAAACAGCCGAGGAAAGATCCAAGAACCGTCCGAATATGCAGCTCATCGTAGCACTCAATTACGGCGGAAGACGTGAGATCTTAAGCAGCTGCCGCAAGATAGCTGAGAAGGTGAAGGACGGAAGCATTGATCCTGAGGATATTACCGAGAAAATGATCTCTGATAATATGTATCTTCCGGATGTTCCGGATCCCGAACTGATCATCAGGCCGAGCGGTGAGATGAGACTGTCCAATTTCCTGTTGTGGGAGAGCGCCTATTCTGAATTCTGGGTATCAGATACTCTCTGGCCGGACTTCGGATATGAGGAACTGACCAATGCGTTCAGGGATTTTGCGTTAAGAGACAGACGTTTCGGCGGATTGTCAAAGAAGGAAAGCAAGGCGTAAATTGAGACAGAGGATCATTACAGGTATTATCTTTACGGTGCTGGTGCTTCTCTTTTTCATGCCCGCATTTTACTGGCCGGTCACTGCCGTTATCATGTCAGTCATAATCGGTGTTTTCGCATGTGTCGAGATGTACAAAGCTTTAAAGCACGGCGGATATCATCCGTCAAGACTGCTCCTTATAACTGGAATGACTCTTGCAACACTTATCGTTATATGCGGACTGGTATTCAATCTCAAAGTCGAGAATACCATGGCTTTGTACCTGATTATCGTCTGCATGTATTCAGTTTCCTGCGGTATCAATCTTCCTCTGGTAAGACCTGACGATGAGAAGGCATTTCTTAACGGTATCTTTACCGGCGGCATGGTGTTCTATATCTCATTTCCGTTGTTCTGTCTGGATCTTGCGATGCTGTTCCTGCCTCACGGCTGGTTCTATATGGTAATCGGACTTTTCGCTCCATGGGTTACTGACACGTTCGCGTATTTTACCGGTGTTGCCATCGGCAAGCACAAGATCGTTCCGCATATCTCGCCCAAGAAGACATGGGAAGGCTGTATCGGAGGAACAATCTTTTGCGCGTTGGCAGTATTGATCTATTCATGCCTTGTCATTTATAAGCTTGACGATATTGAGATGGATATTGTTATTTACGGAACGATTATGTTCTTATTGGGTATACTCATCTCGATAATGTCACAGCTCGGAGACTGGTTCTGCTCTGTAATTAAGAGAAGGACCGGTATCAAGGATTTCGGTAATATTTTCCCTGGACACGGCGGAATGCTCGACAGATTTGACAGCGCGTTCTTTACGCTTCCGACGGCGTTGCTGCTCGCAATAATCGCCTACAATCTGTTCTAAAGTTTACGGGAGTTCTGAATATGCGCAGATTATCTATATTGGGTTCAACAGGTTCAATTGGAAGACAGACACTTGAAGTCGTAAGGAAAGCTCCTTCCGACTTTACTGTCGAGGCTCTGACCTGCGGAAATGATATAGATACATTGTTCAGCCAGATAACGGAATTCAGGCCCAAGGTCTGTTCGGTAGCTGATGAGAACAAGGCAAGGGAGCTTTCTGAAAGGCTCAGTTATTCGGGTATAGATACGAAAGTCCTTGCAGGCAAGGAAGGTAATATCACATGTGCCACTTTGGGCAGTTGCGATACTGTTGTCGGTGCAATAGTGGGATTTGCCGGACTTGAACCTGTGTATCATGCTGTCCTGGCCGGTAAAGATATTGCGTTAGCCAACAAAGAGACACTTGTGGCTGGCGGTGACGTGATAATGCCTCTGATCAGGGAGAAGGGTGTTGCCATGCTTCCGATCGACAGTGAGCATTCAGCTATCTGGCAGTGCCTGAAGGGTGAAGAAAGGGCAGATCTTGACAGGATCCTGATCACGGCATCAGGTGGTCCTTTCAGGGGTATGACGAGACAGCAGCTCGAGAATGTCAGCCTTAAAGATGCGCTTCATCACCCGACATGGAATATGGGCGGAAAGATCACCATTGATTCAGCTACAATGATGAACAAAGGTCTTGAGATAATCGAGGCCCATCATCTATATGGAATCGAATGCAGCAGGATCGATGTCGTTGTACATCCTCAAAGCGTTATCCATTCAATGATAAGGCTTAAAGACGGTTCTGTTCTTGCACAGATGGGTAAGCCTTCCATGGTTCTTCCTATTGAAGTTGCGCTTTATTATCCGAAGCGCGGGCCTTCAATAGTTACAGAGTTTGATCCTTTTGACACGGCTGTGTCATCGCTTACTTTCGAGCCTTGTGATACAGAAGTGTTCAGGCTGGTTAAACTTGCTTATGAAGCCGGAAGCAAGGGCGGACTTGTTCCCGCAGTTATGAATGCGGCTAACGAATCTGCAGTGCGTGCTTATCTTGCAGGGAAGATCGGATTCCTTGATATCGAGAGAACTGTAATAGAAACTGTTGAGAAGATGGAACCTTCGGTAAGCGGCGTTGAGCTTACAATTGATTCAGTTTGTCAGGCTGACAGGGAAGCCGGGATATTTGCGGATGGAATAATAAAGGGAAAGATTAAATAATGAGTATAGTCAGAAGCATAATCGTTGTCATAATAATGCTCGGAATTCTTGCAACTTTGCATGAGTTGGCACATTTCTGGGCAGCAAGACTCCTTAAGATAAAAGTCTATGAAGTATCGATCTTTGTCGGACCGAAGCTCTTATCATGGAAACGCAAAGGTGTTGACTTCACGATAAGGCTTATTCCTATTGGCGCCTATGTAAGATTTACCGAGATCGATGAAGAGGGACACGTCGTTGAGAGCAAGGATCCTGACCTTTTGGTCAATCAGCCGAGGATCAAGAGACTCATAGTCTCGATTGCAGGTCCGCTTATGAACCTGGTGCTTGGTCTTTTGATCTTTCTGGTCATGTTCTGTGCAACGGGCTTTGTGAGTCTCGATATAGGTAAACCTGTAGCAGGTGCGCAGACCGGAAAAGTAGCAGAAGAATACACTGTCGGTGATACTATCAAGAAAGTTAACGGTAATAACGTTTATACTTCCTATGACTTTTACTTCGAACTCGATTCATCAGATCCGGGTCAGGATATGACTATCACTCTTAAATCGAAGGAAGACGGGAAGAATTATGATGTTGTATTAACGCCTGTATTTGTAAGAAGGCCTATGCTTCTTATAACTGTTGAGACAATGAGCACCGAAAATGAATACAAGGGTTGGAAAGTTCATTCTGTTGATGAGGAACAGAACGAAGGTAATCCTGTACTTAAGGCAGGCGATTATGTTACCAGTATAAACGGAAAGGCTGTATCTGATGACGATATTGAAGAATTCCTCTATACCGTAACAGATGAGGTACTGAAAGTCGGTTATATCAGAGACGGTGTTGAAGAAGAGGTCGATCTTATCCCAAGGTATGTTGATTATGTCACTGACAGAGGTGTAAGCCTTATCGGTTACAGAGTCGATTCACTTGCTTCTTTTGCCAAGGCACTTGGTTATTCCACTAAGATGCCTGCAGCAATCGGCAATATTTCCATCAGGGGTATTAAAGAGATCATTGCAGGAAAAGAAAAGGCCTACAATCTTGTGTCCGGTCCTATCGGGATCACTACGATGGTAAACGATGTCGTTAAGGATGAAGAAGATACTGTTGCAGATAAGCTTTATGTGCTCATATTGCTTAGCGCGGTTATCTCCATTGCTCTTGCTTTTTCAAATCTTCTTCCTATACCCGGACTTGACGGTATTCAGATAGTTTTTATCGTTGTTGAGATGGTCATAGGGCATAAGTTGTCCGAGAAGACTGAAGGTATACTTACCATCATAGGTTTTGTAATGATAGTACTGCTTCTTATTCTGGCCTTTATATCTGATATCCTGAGGATCATATTCGGTTACTGACGGGAATTAAGGGAGATTATCGAATGACGAAGAAGGTTTTAATTGGAAATGTTGAAGTTGGCGGAGGTACCTCTGTCAAGATTCAGTCGATGAATAATACTGATACAAGGGATGCGGCAGCAACTCTTGCACAAATAATGGAATTGGCGGATAACGGCTGCGATATTACAAGAGTCGCTATCCCGGATATGGCGGCAGCAGAAAGCCTTAAGGAGATTACATCGAAGTCTCCTATTCCGGTGGTTGCCGACATTCATTTTGATTACCGCCTTGCCCTGGCGGCAGCTGATAACGGAGCTTCAAAGATAAGGATCAATCCCGGCAATATCGGAGGCAGAGAGAAAGTTAAACTCATTGTCGATAAGTGCAGGGAACGTCATATCCCGATCCGTGTGGGTGTCAATTCCGGTTCTATCTCAAGAGAAATCCTTGCCAAATACGGGGAAGTCAATGCTGATGCAATGACGGAAAGTGCCCTGGGGGCGGTAAGGATACTGGAAGAGGAAGATTTCGATGACATCGTAATATCTATCAAGTCATCTTCTCCGAAGCTGACAATAGATACTTACAGGATATTATCGAAGTCATGCGATTATCCTCTCCATGTCGGTGTTACCGAAGCCGGTACTGTCCGTGAAGGCGCTATCAAATCGGCTGTCGGTATCGGAGCTCTTCTTGCGGAAGGCATTGGTGACACTATAAGAGTGTCACTCACCGGAAATCCGGTTGATGAAGTAATTACAGCTAAACAGATACTTAAAGCTCTTGATCTACGCGATGGAGGGATTACTTTTATTTCCTGTCCGACTTGCGGAAGAACGCAGGTTCCTCTGATAGAACTCGCGGGACAGATCGAAGAGAAGGTATCTAAGCTTCCCTATAACCTGAAAGTCGCTGTTATGGGTTGTGTCGTCAACGGACCGGGAGAAGCGCGTGAGTGCGATATCGGATTAGCCGGTGGTATTGATGAGTTTCTTTTATTCGAAAAGGGTGTACCTGTAAGGAAGATCCCTGCGGCAACGGCGGTTGAAGAATTTGTAAGGGAAGTGATCAGAGTTGGAGAAGAAAAGTGTAAAGCTACTTGAACTGTTCAATGTAGATGATAAGAAATATGAGGACCTAAGCGGTCTTACAGTTGTTAAGGTCGATATTTACAAAGCAAAAGCATCAATAAACATCATTATTGAAGGATTTGAAACACTTAGTGTCAATAACAGTCTGGTTCAGTTTGTAAAGGAACTTGAGAAGGACTTTGGTACTAAAGTTAATTTTGCTTTCAATGGAATCAATGAGGAGAACTTCCTTACTGTTTATTCATTGATAAAAGGCCTTATAAGATATTATGTTTTCCGTGACGGCACGGGAGGCGTATGCGATATTGCTGATTTTATCAGTCTCAGATCTGTCATGGATTATGAAAATGATTATGACTATGGTGAGTTCGGGTTTATTACATATATCGATATCCCTTCCGGCTGGGTATCAATGTTCGTTGAATCTGACAGAACGAATATAATCAAGGCTGTCAATGATGCTTCTGTAATATGTATCGGTGATCAGATCCATAGTTCATTTGAGATAGTCTCATCCAATCCGGATGATTCCTCAAACGATAAAGGTAATGATGATATCCTTCGCGCTATCGAAGAGGGAAGACTGGAATTCCCTGATGATGAACCTGTTGAGGAGAAATCAAAGAAGGGCACTAAGAAAAAGAAGACAGAAAAAGAAAAGGATCCTGAAGCTAAACCTGCAGGTAAGGACACCTGGACTTTTAAAGCTGAACAGGCAAGAAAAGAAGCAAAACAAGAGGATAACCAGTCATTCTATAAAGCAAAGGAGAATGCTGAGAATCAGCTTTTCGGGCGCGTAAAGAAACAAGCGACCTTCATGAAGATCGCGGATCTTTCTGTCGGATGCTTTGATGTTAATATTGCAGGAACTGTTACATTTAACGAGGATTCTTTCAAACTGGCCAAGACAGGAAAGAGCGTTATCGTAAAGTTCATCTGTCTTGACGATACAGACGGAATATCCTGTATAGCTTTTCTTAAACCTGAAGAGGCTGATAAATTCCAGAATGATTTTGGAACAGGGGATTTTATAGGCATACAGGGCAACGTGGAGAATGATTCATTTACCGGTGATAAGTGCCTTAGGGTTTCCGGATTCTTCAGTGCGGAGAAACCTCCCAAAAGAAAAGACAATGCTCCGCGTAAGAGAGTTGAACTCCATGTTCATACCAAAATGAGCGAAAGTGATGCGACTACCGAGCCTGCTGATCTGATTAAGCTTGCTGCATCTTTTGGACACTCGGCATGTGCTGTTACTGATCATGGTGTTGTTCAGGCTTTCCCCCATGTTTTCGAACAGGCTAAGAAGATCAATAAAAAGCGTAAAGAAAACGGTGAAGCACCTATCAAGTGTATCCTGGGTTGTGAAGGATATCTGGTGGATGATGGTCCTACTGTTTTCTATAATCTTCCTTATGATGTTAAGAATGATAAAGTAAAGCCGTCAGATGCAGATGATGATGCTTCTTTGAATTTTATTCAGAAGCCGAAGGCTGTTGGTTCATTTGTTTCCATCGTTATCAAGCGAAATGGCGACGATGCTTTGAAAGATACATTCTCTTTAGTCTGTGCTTCAAAATTCAGGCTAAAAGGATATAAGCCTGTCAGGCCTGCCGAAGAAGGCGAGTCTGATCAGGATGCAATGGAATTTGCATCCCACGATATCGATAAATCTCTCTGGAATGAGGATGAGATCCCTGAAAACCTTAAAGACGAGAATATTGCGTTAAAAACCGTTGAGCCTCACGCGTTATTGGGTAAGACTGTTAATACCGAGCTTGATATAAACGGCGAATATACTGATGGTGAAGATGAGGTGGTTCCGTCCGAATTAATCTTCGAGCATGTTGCGGATTTCCATGCGGAATTTAAGGATGTTATCTATCCTGGTTCCGGTGAACCGTGTGATTCTTATTTTGCTATGGGAGAGCTTCTTGAATTCATCGGTGACTCTTACATAACAGGTCCTGATATCTTTACGACACTGGCGTTCCTGCGCCGTGCAGGTTATGGCATCAATATTGAAGACCATATCTATTACAGACATAAGTTCCTTATGCCTGCTACATCTGACGAGGATATCCTGAAGACATATTTCAAAGGTGAATATAAGACAGTAGAAGAACTTCTTGCTTCCAAGGGTTCCGAGTTTACATATGCTGAAAAGGGTGAAGCTCTTGATGAGATGTTTGATGCCTGCTACAAGTCTGCTTCATGCCTTGTAGCCTGCCTTAAGGATGCAGATTCCGTTGATGCTCTTAAGATCAACTATGATGTTGGTCACTATACTCCCGAAAGAGTTAAGTCCACTAAGAAAACTGGCAATGTAAGTGAATCGCGCGTATACCACATAATTTACCTTGTGCGTTCAAATATGGGCCTTTATAACCTTTACAGGATCGTTTCTGAATCTCAGATTCATTACTTTTCCAGAAGACCGAGAACTCCAAAGAGCTTGCTTAAGTATTTCAAGTCCGGGCTTATTGTCGGCGGTGCATGTGAGCAGGGTGAGATATTCCGGTTTGTTCTTAATGGATACAGATCTCATAACAAGGACAGGAATGTAACAAGACAGTTCCTTAAAGAGTCTGAAGATTTCAAAAAGATCTTAAGTCTCTATGACTATGTTGAGATTCAGCCTTTGTGCAATAACATGTTCTTAACAAGAGAGGATTCGGCCAAATCCGGATATGATGTTCCTCTTAACGTGGATGACATCCGTATCATTAATGAACTGCTTGTAGAAACTGCAGACGATCACGGTATGATGTGCTGTGCTACAACAGACTCACACTTCCTTAACAAAGAAGATGGCCGTTACCGTAAATATATGCTCATGAGCATGGGATTTGATGATGCCGAGATGCAGAGTGATCTGTATTTCAGGACTACAGATGAGATGCTCGATGAATTCAAATATCTAGGTGAGGAAAAGGCGGAAGAAGTCGTTATCGACAATACCAATAAGATCGCAGATTTGATTGAGTTCGGCATAAAGCCGTTCCCGGACGGATCTTATCCTCCGCAGATTGCAAGAGCCGCTGCGGATGTAAGAGATATCGCTTATACAAGAGCTAACAAGATGTACCGTCATAAAGGCGTGCTTAATGAAGTGGTAAAGGCGAGACTTGACAGGGAGCTTGAATCAATTATTGGTAACGGTTATGCGATTATGTACTACATCGCATACAGACTTGTTAAGAAGTCCAATAATGACGGTTATGTTGTAGGTTCCAGAGGTTCAGTAGGTTCTTCGTTTGCCGCAACGATGTGCGGTATTTCCGAGGTTAATCCACTGCCTCCGCATTACAGATGCCCTAAGTGCAATTATGCTGAGTTTGATAACACCGGTGTATACGGTTCAGGTTACGATCTGCCTCCGAAGAATTGTCCTGAATGCGGCGAAAAGCTGATACCTGACGGTCAGGATATTCCATTCGAGACATTCCTCGGATTCAAAGGTGATAAGCAGCCTGATATCGACCTTAACTTCTCAGGTGAATATCAGCCCAGAGCACATGCTTATGTCGGCGTGCTGTTCGGAGGAACGCATACATTTAAGGCAGGAACGATCGGTGCTTACCAGGATAAGAACGCTTATGGTGTATGCCGCAAGATCTGTGAGGAGAAGGGTGAACCATTTACCCAGGCTCATCTCGCTTTCATGGCCAGAGACATCATAGGTGTTAAGAGGACCACATCTCAGCATCCGGGCGGTATCGTCGTTATCGCTAAGGAAATGGATATCTACGAATTCACGCCTATCCAGTTTCCGGCTAACAAGACTGACTGCGGAATCATTACTACGCACTTCGACTTCCGTGCGATGCACGATACTATCTTAAAACTCGATATATTAGGTCATGCTGATCCTACAGTATTGAGGATGTTAAGTGATATTACTGGTGTGACCATAACAGATATCCCGATCCCCGATGAGAAAGTAATGAGCCTTCTTACAGGTACCGAAGCGTTGGGGTTCCCTAGAGAAGCTACTGATGCGGGTTCAGCCACATTGGGCCTTTCAGAACTCGGCACCAACATGGCCCGTGGAATGATCAAGGAAACGAAGCCTACAAGGTTCTACGATCTTGTACAGCTCATGGGACTTTCACACGGCACAGACGTCTGGACGGGCAATGCGCAGGATCTTATCAGGAATGGAACTTGCGACCTTAACTCGGTTATCGGATGTCGTGACTCCATCATGACAAGCCTGATCTACTGGGGACTTCCCAATAAAGATGCATTTGACATTATGGAAGGTGTCCGTAAAGGAAAAGTAGCAAAGGGGCAGATCGAGAAATGGCCTGAGTACGTTAAGGAGATGAAAGAATGCGGAGTGCCTGACTGGTATATCGAATCCTGCCAGAAGATCAAGTACATGTTCCCTAAGGCTCATGCTGCAGCTTATGCGATCTCAACTTTGAGAGTTGCCTGGTTCAAGGTTTACTATCCTGAGGAATACTACTGTTCGTTCTTTACCAACAGAGGTGAAGGTCTGTTCAATGCAGACGATATGTGTAACGGTCCCGAAAAGGTCAAGAAGAGAAGAATAGAACTCGCAGATGAGATGCATGCCAAGGGTGATCCTAATACCAAGCTCAAGTATTATTTCTATGAGCTTGTTGAGGAGATGTATGCGAGGGGAATTACTTTCGCGCCAATCACGCTTGAAGATTCACTAGGAACCAAATTTGCAAAAGCCGGTGATAAGCTTATCAGACCGCCTTTCTGTGCAATTACCGCGGTTTCTCCTGCAAACGGAGAGGCTATAGAGAGAGCAAGAGCAGAGGGACCTTTTAAAAACAGGGATGATTTCATGAACAGAACTGGTGTTGGACAGTCAGTTGCACAGAAGCTTCTGGACTACGGAGGAATTCTTGATGATCTGCCGGAGAGTGCCCAGATGAATCTTTTCGATCTGTTCGGTGATAATAGTGACGGTAAAAATTCAGATAAGTAATTATGTATTGCAGCGTTATTCTCAGAGGTGCAGTCAGACAGACTGACAGACTATATACCTACCGTGTGCCTGAAGAAATGACAGGTGCAGTTGCGGCTGGTTCATTGGTGTCTGTGCCCTTCGGCAAGGGCGATTCGGAACGGCCTGCAGTCATAGTTGAACTTATGGATTCTATAGAAGGGGATGAATCGGGCATAAAGAATATTTCTTCGCTCATGTCATCCCTGCCCGTGCTTAACAGCGACCAGCTCGAGCTGATCGGAAGGATAAGCGAGAGGTTCAACTGCACCAGAGGTGATGTGGTCGAACTTATGGTTCCTTCCTGCGTTGTTAATCATAAGAACCCTGTAGAGGTATTTGTTGATCTTGTTTCCAAAGAAACTGCGCAAAGCGTTCTGGAGAGCGAGACCTTAAGGTCTGTTGCCCATATCAACATCCTGGAATACCTGCTGGAGCGCGGCAAATGCACCCGTAAAGAACTTATGGCGTCTTTGTCATGCTCCAGCGCCCAGGTCAACGCTCTGGCTGATAAAGGCCTTGTGATCCTCAGTAAAGAAACTTCTGATAATGAAGTTCCCTATATATCAGTAGTAGGTGATGCTCCTTCCGGTAAGTTCACCGAAGAATACGATCTGAGCGATGAGCAGAGAAGTGCTGTTAATCAGATATTAAGCGGTATCGAAAAAAAGAAAGACAACACATATCTGCTTTTCGGGATTACAGGAAGCGGAAAGACTGAAGTCTATCTCAATTGCGCCAAGAAAGTGATTGAGGAGGGCGGAAGTGTTATCTATATGGTGCCCGAGATATCCCTTACACCTCAAACGATAAACTGGATAAAGGGAAGACTCGGTGACAGTGTAGCCGTCCTTCACAGCAGACTTACTGATAAGCAGAGATATGAGCAGTGGGACAATATCAGAACTGGAAGGGCAAGAGTCATCGTGGGTCCGAGGAGCGGTGTGTTTGCACCTGCTGTAAACTTAAGACTCATAATACTTGATGAAGAGCACGACAGTTCTTATAAAGCAGAATCCCATCCCAGATACTCGGCAAGGGATATAGCGAGAATGAGGTCTAAGATCACAGGATGTGCCGTAGTTCTCGGTTCGGCTACACCGTCGGTTGAGAGCTTTTATGCTGCAAATGCGGGTGCGTTCAAACTGCTTGAACTTAAGGAAAGAGCAAGACAGGAGGCAAAACTTCCTGAGATAGTTCCGGTTGATATGAAGGAACAGATCAAGCTTGGAAGTGGAGACATGTTATCTCTTCCGCTGAGGCAGGCAATGGCTGTAGCATTCTCTGAGAACAAGCAGGTCATTCTTCTGCTTAACAGAAGAGGATTCTCGAGGACTCTTATTTGCGGGGATTGCGGGGAACCAGTTACCTGCAAGAATTGTTCTGTAGCCATGACTCTGCATAACAACAGACGTAACGGAACCCAAAGTCTTATCTGTCATTACTGCGGATACACGATTCCTTCATATGAAGCGCGCTGCTCATTCTGCAGTGGCAATCATTTCACAAAAGCGGGATTCGGGACTCAGCAGCTCGAAGAGTTCCTTCATCAAGTGTTTCCGCACGAGAAGGTATTAAGGATGGACCAGGATTCCACGATGACGCCGGGTGCCCATAAGGAGATAATCGAGCAGTTTGCAGATAAACAGGCATCTATTCTTATTGGCACACAGATGATAGCAAAAGGCTTGGATTTTCCGGATGTTACAGTCGTTGGAGTTCTTGGAGCTGACCTTATGCTCGCATCCTCATCATTCAAAGCTTCTGAGAGAGCTTTTCAGCTGATTACGCAGGCTGCGGGAAGGGCAGGAAGAGGAGAGGCGCCCGGTAAAGTCTTTATCCAGAGTTACAGGCCAGATCAGCCTTTGTTCCAGTTCGCATGCACGCAGAATTACAGAGCTTTTTACGGGCAGGAAATAGAGTACAGGGAAAAACTCAGGCTTCCGCCATTTAAGGCGATCGGAGAGATCGTTCTTTCTTTGCCTGATGAGGACTCATTAATTAAAAGGGCGAATGAACTGTGCAAGTATCTTAACGATTTTATAGGATATCAGGATAAGAAGTACCAATTTGAAGTTTTCGGGCCTGTACCGTGCGTTATCTACGAGTTAAGAGGACGGTACAGAATGTCTTTTGTTATCAAAGCGGTCAATAAGTCTGCAATAAACGGGGTCTTCAAAAGACTTATAGAGGATTTTGATCATACTAAATATCCTATGTCATTTGACAATGATCCACAGGATGGTTAGTGATTTGTACGCTGTGGAAGTACAGATGTACGCCCCTGAAGTATAAATTGACTATTAATAATATTAGGTGATACAATCCATTCGTCAGAATGCGGTTTTATGCATAAAGCCCCAGTTTTGCAATAAATTTTTGGGAGGCATTCATATGTCCAAGCCTGTATTTGAAGGTGCCGGTGTTGCCATTGTTACTCCGTTCTATGAAGACGGAGGAGTTAATTTCGAAGAACTCAAAAGACTTATAGAATTCCAGATAGAACAGAAGATCGATTCCATAGTAATCTGCGGATCCACCGGTGAAGCAGCTACCATGACCGAAGAAGAGCATATTGAGGCAATCAAGTTCGCTGTTGATACTGTTGCAGGCCGCGTTCCTGTAATAGCAGGAACCGGTTCCAATGATACCGCCTTCGGTGTTGAGCTTACAAAGAAGGCATATGAACTTGGTGCAGATGCGGCTTTGCTCGTTACCCCTTACTATAACAAGTGCACACAGGAAGGTCTTTTCCGCCATTATGCCAAGGTTGCTGAGGCTGTTCCAGAGCTTCCTATTATTCTTTACAATGTTCCTTCGAGAACTAATGTTAATATCGGTCCCGAGCTCCTTAAGAGACTCGCTGTCTATGAGAATATCATAGGTGTAAAAGAGTGCAATTTCGGTCAGGTACCGGAGATCTACAGCCTTTGCGGCGACAGATATGCTCTGTATTCAGGTGAGGATGGTCTTGCTGTACCTATGCTTTCTCTTGGCGCTAAGGGTGTTATCTCAGTAATTGCCAATGTTATGCCGCGTGAGACATCCAAGATGATCCATGACTATCTTGATGGTGATATCGAGTCAGCCAGAAAGGCACAGATCGGTTTCATTCCGCTCGTTAAGGCTATGTTCTGCGAAGTTAACCCGATTCCTGTCAAGGAAGCTATGAATATCCTTGGCTGGAATGCAGGTCCTTGCAGATTGCCTCTTTGCGAGATGAGCAAGGCAAACCACGATAAGATGGTTGAAGTACTTTCACAGTATGACACCTCGGCTATGTCAGCTTTCCTTGCAAAGTAAGATATTAGGAACAGGAGTTTTTAATGGTAAAGATATTCTTAAACGGTTGTTGTGGCAGAATGGGAAAGGCAATCGCCAATCTCTGCAGTAATAATCCAGATTATAAGATAGTGGCTGGCGGTGATATCATAGAAAATTCCAACTATGATTTCCCTGTATATACAAGCCTTAATGAATGCACAGATGATTTTGACGTTATTATTGATTTCTCGAATGCAAAGGCTGTTCCTGCGATCCTTGAATTTGCTCTGAACCGCAATAAGCCTTTTATATGCTGCACAACTGCTCTTTCAGATGAGACAGTAGCCAGCATTCTTGAGGCATCAGAGAAGATAGCAGTCTTCAAGTCTGCAAATATGAGTCTTGGTATCAACATGATGGTTGAGCTTGCCAAGCAGGCAACCAGGATCTTATATCCTGAATTTGATATTGAGATCGTTGAGGCGCATCATAACAGGAAACTCGATGCTCCTTCCGGCACGGCAATGATGATCGCTGATGCCATTAATGAGGAGATCTCTGACAGCGTTGAATATGTTTATGACAGACATAGTGTCAACAAAGCAAGAAGCAAGAATGAGATCGGTATTTCCTCCATCAGAGGCGGAAATATTGTAGGCGAGCATTCTGCAATGTTCATTAGTGACGAAGAGATTCTTACTATCAGTCACAGTGCACAGACACGGGATGTTTTCGCAAAAGGCGCACTTACGGCAGCAAAGTTCATGACCGGAAAAGAAAACGGTTATTACACTATGTCTGACGTTATCGCTCAATATATCGGAGATTAATTTTTGGAGGAAATATTAATGATCAATTTTGATGATGCAGGAATGCTGAGTATGGGCGGAGATCTGATGGGGTCTTTTGCTTCACTGGCTCTTCTCGTAGTAATGTTCGTTGTTTTCTACTTTGTCCTTATCAGACCTCAGCGTAAGAAGGATAAGGAACTCAAGGAACAGATGAGCAAGCTCAGTGTAGGAGACAGAGTTGTTACTATTGGTGGCCTTGTAGGTTTTGTTGCCAATATCAAGGATGACCAGGTTACAATCTCAACTTCTGCCGCAAATACTCTCGTTACTTTCACAAAGAGTGCTATCCAGTCTGTTGTTAAGCGTGATCAGCTCAATCCTGACGGTTCTATAAAGAGAACAGAAGAGCCTGAGAAGACAAGCCTTTTTGGAAAGAAAAAGAAGAAGGATGACGAAGCGTGATCCTTAACTGATTAGCTTTTATTTATGGGCTGTCTCATAGTAAAAGAGATGGCCCTTATTTTTCAGAAGAGATAAATTCTTAATTCGAAGACAGATATTGAGTTATATATGGGACTTATACCTGACAATGTAATTGATGAAGTTCTTACCAGAGCGGATATTGAATCTGTTGTGGGACGTTATGTCCAGCTTAAGCGGCAGGGCAGCAATATGTGGGGTCTTTGTCCTTTTCATTCAGAGAAAACGGCCTCTTTCTCTGTCAATCCTTCCAAGAATATATTTAAGTGCTTTGGATGCGGCAAGGGCGGAAATGCGATCAATTTCATAATGGAGATCGAACACATGTCTTATCCTGAAGCCATAAGATATCTGGGAGGTCTCTATGGCGTCGAGATCCCTGAGACAGGCTATTCGGGGGACAGTGTTCAGAAGGATGCCAAGAATCGTGTAAAAGAGATCCTCAAAGAAGCAGCAAAGTTTTATTATAAGTCGTTTAACGATCCTGTTGTCGGACAACCTGCGAGAGATTATGCCGCAAAGCGGAGTCTGACAAAGGTTACTCTGGATAATTTCGGCATAGGATATTCTCCTATGTCGTGGAATGCCTTATACGATCTTCTGAAGGGAAAAGGATATAAGGACGAGGAACTTCTTAATTCCGGTATTTTTAAGAATTCCCCGAAAACAAACCAGCCTTACGACATTTTCCGCGGAAGGCTCATGTTCCCGATCTTTGATTCATTCGGAACGATAATCGCATTCGGCGGCAGAGCTTTGGGTGATGAGAAACCAAAATACATCAATTCTCCTGATTCACTTGTATATAACAAGCAAAATCACCTTTATGCGATGAATTTTGCCAGGAAAGAACAGTCCAAGCAGCTCATTGTTGTAGAAGGTTATATGGATGCCATTGCCATGCATGCGGCAGGTTTTAAGAATACTGTTGCAGCATTGGGTACGTCTTTTACGGACAGCCAGCTTAAGTTATGTGCCAGACACGCAAAAGAAGAGATCGTGTTCTTTTTCGATGCGGACAATGCGGGACAGAATGCAGCCATAAGAGCCATCAAGATGATGATGGAATATCTGAGGAAACTTACCGGAATAAATATCCGTATAAGGATCGCAAAGGTCCCCGACGGAAAGGATCCGGATGAGTTCATAAGGCAGAACGGAGCTGAGAAGTTCAAAGAGGTTGTCCGTAATGCTCTTTATGTTGAGGATTATCTGCTTGACAGGGCAAAGAATGACAATACAGATTCTGAGACAGGCGCTCTTGACCGTGGAAGATATCAGGAAGATATATGCCTTTACGGCTCGTGGATGAATGATGATATTAAGATGAGCAGGATGGCCGGTGTTGCTGCTCCTTTGCTTGGAGCCACGCAGCAGGCGGTTATGAGCCAGATGGTGAAGTTCAGGCAGATAGAAGACAAGAAACAGGCTGATCTTGATTCAAGGAACCTGGAACGTGCCCGCAGAGAAGACATAGTTCACCGCAACGAGACTGAAGCTTTCGAAGATGTGCCTGATCCGTCTGTGCCTGAGGAAGTTGTTCCGGAACAGCCGGCATTTAAGAAAGTCAATGATTCTGCGACTTCAGAGGAGATAGAACTCTTTGCCTATGCGCTGTCAATGGGCAGTGCCTTAGCTGACAAAAAACTGCTGGATAAGACTGATATCATCAGACCCGATGATTTCTCAGGTGATACTATAAGAGAACTGGTCAGGATCTTCCTTAATATCTTTGACGGCAGGAACGAGACTCTGTTTGCCAAGATGAGCGACTATTTCTCAAAGCTTACGATAAACGGCCAGCCGGCAGAAGACGTCATGCTCAGAGCGGTCGAATCTGCTGATAAGAGTCCTGATGTCAATGTGAAGAGAGACATGTATCTTGCTCTCCTGTTTAAAGTAAGAGAAGCGATCATCGCCCGTGAGGAAGAACGCCTTTTGAATATGAGAGGCAGTTCGGATGATGCCGGGAAACAGAAGATAGATGATATGTTAAGGAAGCTTTCTGACTACAAACAGTCACTCCGCAAAAAGATTGGAGATCTCTGATGCAGATCCTTACTGTAAGGCTCGAAATGGTTTTTGAACAGGTGAGAATGGCCTGTAAGGAACCGGGTGCGGGAAGAGTTATCGATGTCGGATCTGATCACGGATATCTTGCGGTTAGATGCCTTGAAGAAGGACTTGCCGGTTCTGTTGTCTGTACCGAGATCCATAAAGAACCTGCAAAACGGTCGGAAGAAGCCCTTAATGAAGCTGGATTTGCTGACCAGTCCAAAGTTTTTGTAACAGACGGACTTGCTGGTGTTCTGCTAAAAGATAAAGATATAGTCGTTATTGCCGGAATGGGCGGTCTTAACATGATAGACATCATAACCCGTGCGCTTAACGACAATGGCAGTGAAGTCCTGAGTAATGTTACCTTTGTGCTTCAGCCTCAGAAATCCAATGACCTGGTCAGAAGATATCTGGCGGAAAACGGCTTTGTTCTTGAAGATGAGACGGTTTGTTATGACAGGGATATATTCTATAATTGTTTAAGAGCTGTCTATGAAGGAACCGGCAGGACTCTATCTGATGAGGAGGCTTGTTACGGACCTTTGCTTCTTAAGAAGTATTCTGACGGTGATAAGGATGTAGCGGCATATTTTGATCATCTGGATAAAATTTTCGAGATCAGGAAGAGAAGCAACCCGGTAATAAAATCAGCTTTGGAAGAGAGAAAACGAAATGAATGTAAATGACATCGAATTATTCCTTAACGAGACCTTTCCGCCCGAGAATGCCTTAAGTTACGACAATGTCGGTCTTATCGCAGGCGACAGGGAGGATATCGTTACGGCTATCCTTGTGTCCCTGGATCTTACGGATAAGGCCATTGAGGCAGCACGCAAAGCCGGAGCAAGTCTGATTGTTACCCATCACCCGATCATTTTCGGCGGTATCAAGACACTGACAAAGGATGACGCGGTCGGAAGAACTCTGATATCACTGATCAGTTCAGGACTATCGGTTATTGCCTGCCATACTAATCTTGATCTTACAGATGAATTCGGTAATCTTGCACTTGCAGAAAAACTCGGTGCAACAGATGCTAAACCCATAGAAGGTGCTGTTTGCGGCGTGGTTTATGAATTGAATACTAATGCCAGAATAACTCTGAGATCATATTGTTCTGAAGTTTGTAAAGCTCTCGGATCAAGCGGAGTGATTACGATCAATAATCCTGATAATTATGTAAACAGGGTGTTTATCCAGGGCGGTGCGTTTGATGAAGATTCAATCCCGGCAATCATTAAGGCCGGTGTGGATACTGTTATTTCCGGTGAGATCAAGCATCACATCTGTGTTGCCCTTGAGCAGCAGGGCATCAATACGATAATTGCAGGGCATTCAGCCACGGAACAGGCCTATCTGCCTAAGATAAAGCAATTGCTTGCTGAAAGATTCCCGGGGATCACAATAACTGTGAATTATAACAACGAAGTATCATCTATACTTTAATTGGTTTTACGATTACAATAACTATGTTTTTCGGGCAGACCGAGACGATCGCGGGCGCATAACAGGCGAAAGCCTTGCGCATGAGGAAAGTCCGGGCTCCACAGGACAGGGTGCCGGGCAGTTCCCGGTGAAGGCAACTTTAAGGAAAGTGCAACAGAAAAGAAAACCGCCCGAAAGGGTAAGGATGAAAAGGCGAGGTAAGAGCTCACCGGCGGTGTGGAGACATACCGGCCTTGTAAACCCCATCCGGAGCAACGTCGTGGTAGGCTATAACCGTTGTCCGCGGGCCTTAGGAGACGGCTTGAACGTTTTAGAGATATTACGTCTAGATAGATGATCGTCACATACAGAACCCGGCTTACCGGTCTGCACGGAAAACGTTAACAGAGCAATATTATTTTGGAGGATATACAAGATGTCAGCAGAATCCTATCTGAGCAGAGGCGTATCACCTACTAAAGATGATGTTAAGGCAGCAGTAAAGAATCAGTCAAAGGGTGTTTTCCCCGGAGCTTTCTGTAAACTCATTGAAGACCTTGCAGGTGATCCTGAATACTGCACGGCAATTCATGCTGACGGTGCAGGCACCAAGTCTTCCGTAGCATATCTGATGTATAAGGAAACAGGCAACTACGACTGGTTCAAAGGTCTTGCCCAGGATTCACTGGTAATGAACACCGATGACCTTGCATGCTGCGGAGTTACCGAGAACCTTATGTTATCCAATACGATAGGCCGTAATGCCCACAGGGTGGACGGCAAGGCTATCGCCAAAGTAATTGAAGGTTACGATGAGATAATTGCAAAGCTCGCTGATCAGGGTATCAATATAACCATGTGTGGCGGTGAGACAGCTGATGTCGGCGATCTTGTCAGAACCCTTATCGTTGACTCAACTCTTGTTGCAAGAGCAAAAAGATCTGAAGTGATAAATGCGGCTAATATCAAGCCCGGCAACGTTATCGTTGGTCTTGCTTCATTCGGACAGGCTACTTATGAGGATAAGTATAATTCAGGCATGTCTTCGAACGGCCTCACAGCTGCACGTCACATGCTCCTTAATAAGTACTACTACGAGAATTACAAAGAGTCATTCTCAGATACATTAGGTGAGGATAAGGCTTACTGCGGCAAGTACAGACTTTCAGATAAACTTCCCGGCACAGATGTTACTGTAGGCGAGGCTATCCTTGCTCCTACAAGAACATTCCTTCCTGTTATTTCCAAGGTTCTTGCTTCTTACAGATCTAATGTTTACGGAATCATACACTGCACAGGTGGCGGACAGGCAAAGTGCAGAGACTTCGGTACCGGAGTCCGTTATGTTAAGGATAATCTGTTTGATCTGCCTCCGCTTTTCCAGGCTATTTATGAATCCGGCGAGATCCCGATGAAAGAACTCTATCAGGTATTCAACTGCGGTCACCGCATTGAGTTCTATGTTGATGAGTCTGTTGCTTCAGGCATTATCGATATTGCTTCTTCATTTAATATCGGTGCAAAGGTTATCGGACATGTCGAAATGTCTTCAAACGGTAACACAAATGAAGTAATAATCAAATCTAACGGCGGGGAATATGTTTATAATTAACTAAAGCAGGACAATACCTGCTTAATAAATTAAACTAAAGGCAGGTGTTGTTATGGACTCAGTTAAAAAGTACGTTGCAGAGTTTATCGGTACATTCACGCTTGTGCTTGTCGGATGCGGTACAGCAATGTTGGTTGGTTGTGATGCTGCTAACGGCGGCGGTTATGTTCTTACTGCTTTTGCATTCGGTCTTGTTATCGTAGGCATGGCATATTGTGTTGGCAATGTATCCGGCTGCCACATCAATCCGGCTGTTTCCCTGGCTTGTCTTATCTCCGGAAGAATGGACGTCAAGGATTTCTTCTTATATTTCCTCAGCCAGACGTTAGGTGCCATCAGCGGTGCAGCTTGTCTCAAGATAATCTTCAGCCTCGGTAATGTTACTGACATGACTGGCGGTCTTGGTTCAAACGGTCTTGCCGGAGTAAACGGCAGTGCTGTTGCAGGCCTTATCGTTGAGATCCTTCTTACATTCATCTTCGTTCTCGTAATCCTCGGTGTTACAGATCCTGAATTCAAGCACGGCTCTTTTGGCGGTGTTGTAATCGGATTCTCACTTGTTATGGTACACATCCTTGGTATCGGCCTTACCGGTACTTCTGTTAACCCTGCACGTTCCATTGGACCTGCGCTCTTCGCAGGCGGTGCTGCACTTTCATCACTTTGGGTTTTCATCGTTGGACCTTTTGCTGGTGCCGCTCTTGCTGCTCTTGTTTACAAGTTCATTGGCAAGAAAGGGTAATTAAATACTGAATAAGCCATTTGGTTCATTATTAACCCGACCGGGTATTGAAGGGGTTGTCTCAGGAGATGGGACAGCCCCTTCTACTATCCGGAAAAGTTCGACAAGATATCAATATCGAACGGGATAACCGGCAGCCGCATATATTTATTTTATTAATCTCATTTTCGGATTTCGTTGTAAAAAAACATCATAAAAAGAGCTGCCTCATTTAATTGAGACAGCTCCTGAAATTCAAATAATTCAATTCAGATCTGGTTGTCGCAGTAAGTCTTATACTTGTTCTTGAGTTCGTTCATTGCATTCTTCATTGCACGCTGATACTCGGAAGTCTTCTCCCAGTCGCCGGATTTGACTGCGGCCTTGATCCTGGTGAATATGGAAGCTTGGACATCAGTGTCCTTTGCAAGCAGGCGCTTAAGGTCTTCGATATCTGTCCAGAGTCTGTCATCGTAGCTTACAGAACCGTCATCGGATCTTGTAATGCTCCTGATGAGTGAGAGATTGGCAGGAATGATCTTTTCCATGAGTTCCATCTCCCAGCGGACGAGCATTGCCTGATAGTAAGAAGATAGCAGCTGCTCATCGAAAACATTGCCTCTGCAGAGAATCTCTGCAATAGCGGGATCTTTCAGTGTGTTGATTGATTCATATACAGTAGCTGCAGGTGTGCCGAAGAGTCTGTCTCTCTCGTTGGAATCCATATCTTCGAAAATATCGTCCTCACAACGGTAAAGTCTGTCTTTCTCAAGATAGTTGCTCTCCTGGCCGTAGGGCTTTATGAACTCTGCTTCCAATGCCTTGGAATCCTTGCCTGAATCAAGTGCATATGAAATACCGTCGAGCATTGCCTGATATACGGAGGCAAGGCAAAGGTATGTGTTTGTGTGCGGGTTGGGAGCACGGAGCTCAAATCTTGTTGCGTACTTATTATCCTCACTTCTGACGAGTCCAAGGAGAACTGATCTGTTGCGGGAAGGTGTGTGAACGTCCATTCCGATGGAAGCGACGCAGTGTGTAGGTGCTTCAAATCCGGGTGTGAGACGCTCAAATGCATCAGTAGTAGCGGAAACAAATGGATTGATGACGTTGCTGTAGTGCTTCATGATTCCCATGAGCGAGCCCCAGCCGAATCTCGAGAGGAAATCAGAATCGGTATCTTCAGGTGCGAAGAGGTTGATCTTCTTGCCGTCCTTGAGGTAAGCAACTGCATTTACATGGGTATGTTCACCGGAGCCGGCAACACCTGGAAGCGGCTTGGCATTGAAGCTGACATCAAGACCGTGAAGTCTGAATATCTCTTTGATGATGATCCTTGCGATAAGCTCGTAGTCAGCGCCCTGGAGAGCGTCAGAATACTTCCAGTCAACCTCGAGCTGCTCCATGATGAAGTGAAATTCGCCGGAGGAATTGAGGGAAGCTTTAACACCACCGACTTCCTTGTGTCCCATCTCGGGATTGAAGCCGTAGTTCTCAAGGATCATTATGACCTGCTCAAGGGCAGTCCTGACAACGCCTTTCGTGCGCTTCCAGTAGGATTCTTTAAGTTCCTGTGAGATAGAGAGCTGTTCTGTGCTTATGATCTCGTCAGGTGAATTAACCCAGAATTCAAGCTCTGTGGCTGTGATTAGAGTAATGCGATCCAGTTCGTCAGGTGTAAAACAGTAGTCAGCACAAAGTGATGCATCGTTCGAAAAGCGATCCTTGATGGTGTTCTCAAAGTATTCAGCACTCTTGCGGAGGATGGATCTGGAGCAGACCTCATCATTGTTATGCTTGAGGAAAGAGGGAATACGGAGTGTACCAATCGGTTTGCCGCTCTCGTAATCGATGTGCTCGTAGTTATAGTCGACATACCAGATGACTTTGCTGTCAGGTATGAGGTCGACTTTACCGTCGTTCAGTGTGGCAATGCCGGGAAGGACAACGGAAGAACCGTCGGTCTGGACGGCTTTACCGCCTAGGTAATTCTCGATATTGTCCATAAAATCGGATATCGGGATCTTCTCGTCAGTGTCGTTGCCCATAAGGTCAACGGCCGCCAGCGAAACAAATTTGATCTCGGGGTGAGCGCTGAGGATGTTTCTGATATCCTGCGCGGAGTGGTTTTCTGCCGGTATTACATAAAGCAGATCGGGTTTAACATGGAATTCAATCATATTGATTAAGACCTTCTAAAAATATAATAGGGAGATTTTATCACAAGTCTTACGGTATGAGTAATTTATGACGAGGAATTTTGTCTGTTTTTATTTTTCGGGTTTTTATCGTAAAATTATAGAACTGAAGAATCTTGGAGGCTGAATGTTTCTTACGGTAGTCAAAAGTATTTTCGATATAGACAATGTCGGCAAGCGGTGGGGAGTCCGTATCCTTTATCTGATAACGGTCATCCTTAATGCCGGGATCCATTTCAATCCCTGGGCCGACACTGACTTCACGCCTCTTCAGAACTGGGCAATGACTGTTTATGACATGACCGATTATGATCCGGATAAATACAACGACCTGATGCTTAATATTCCGTTGAGTACGGGCAACCTTATCTATCTGTTCTCGGCCATTATCAGCGTGATAATCCTTTTGGCCAGTGCGTATCTGTATGCGGCGGTATTCGTAAGAGAGTTCCGCAAAGATAAGATCGCGCAGATCAAGGACCCGGATCCGGAGGTCGTGAATTACGCCATTTCGCATATTCCTGATAAACCGATCAAGATCTCCGAACTTATCGGAAGACTCGTTCTTATTATGCTTATATCTATCGTGGTGGCGCTGCCGGTAATCACCATAACGATGTATTTCATGTTCCTTGCATTGATCGGACTTCCGTTCGTGTTTACGATACCTGTTGCGTATCTGTCAGGGGATAAGGGGTTGTTCAGTTCGATCCCTTATGCTGTCAAGATGGCGAGAAAGTACTATTTCGTAAACATGAGGAGCATAGCGATCGTTCTCTTTGCAGCGATAATCGTTGATTTTGCGGTCCCGATGCTCGCGAACGTTTCTTTGACCGCTTTCTATGTGGTTGATGCAGCGCTTACCACATGGCTTTGGATGTCATTTGCAAGACTTGCGGGAATAGCGTACTGCACCATGAAAGATTTCCCAATCAGGGATCCAAAGAGGCCTTTTGCCATATAATCTGTACAAAACAACGATAAATTGACAGATTTGATTAAAAAATCTTATTTCGGCAAGATTTGTTTTTCGCTTTAATTATATTATTATTAGTCCGTCAAGAATTTTAATGGAGGTTCAGCTATATGGACGTTAATGAGAAAGCAATTAAGATGCATGAAGAATGGGCAGGTAAGATCGAAGTTATCGCTACTGCACCCGTAGGTTCTAAGGAAGAACTCGCAATCGCTTACACACCGGGTGTTGCAGCTCCCTGTCTTGAGATTCAGAAAGATGTTGACCTCTCATACAAATATACAAGAAGACACAACCTTGTTGCCGTAGTTACAGACGGTACAGCTGTTCTTGGACTTGGTGATATCGGACCTGAGGCCGGTATGCCTGTTATGGAAGGAAAGTGCGCACTGTTCAAGGCTTTCGGTGATGTTGATGCATTCCCTCTCTGCATCCGTTCAAAGGATGTTGATGAGATCGTTAATACAGTTGCACTTCTCGCTGGTTCTTTCGGTGGTGTAAACCTCGAGGACATCTCAGCTCCCAGATGCTTTGAGATCGAGAAGAAACTCAAGGAAAGATGCGACATCCCGATCTTCCACGATGACCAGCACGGTACGGCTGTTATCACACTTGCAGGTCTTACAAATGCTCTTAAGATCGTTGGCAAGAAGATGGAGGATATCCATGTTGTAGTTAACGGCGCAGGCGCTGCAGCTACAGCTATTACAAAGCTCCTTATCTCAAGAGGTCTTAAGAATGTTATCCTCTGCGACCGTAAGGGCGCAATCTATGAGGGAAGAGAAGGCCTTAATCCTGCTAAGGAAGAGATGGCAAAGATCACAAATCCCGAGAAGAAGTCAGATTCTCTTGCAGACGTTATCGTTGGTGCTGACGTATTCATCGGCGTTTCTGCTCCGGGCGTTCTCACAGCTGATATGGTAGCTACAATGGCTAAGGATCCGGTTGTTTTCGCTTGCGCTAACCCTGTACCTGAGATCCTTCCTGAGGAAGCTAAGAAGGCTGGCGTTGCAGTTATGGCTACAGGACGTTCCGACTTCCCGAACCAGGTTAACAACGTTCTTGCATTCCCGGGTATTTTCCGTGGTGCGCTTGACGTAAGAGCTTCTGATATCAACGATGAGATGAAGATCGCTGCAGCTAACGCTATCGCAGGCATCGTTTCTGACGAAGAGCTTAATCCTGATTACATCCTTCCTGATGCATTTGATGCAAGAGTCGGAAAGGCTGTTGCAGCAGCTGTTGCTCAGGCGGCCCGTGACACAGGTGTAGCAAGAATTTAAATATACTGAATTAAAGCAACAATCTCCCGCAAGTTTTGTTGCGGGAGATTTTGCAATTTATAGAAAAGGAGTTTCCACATGATAGACGATTTAGAGCTTTTAAGACTTATTGAGAACAACGCCAGACTGTCGGCGGAAGAGATTGCCGTAATGCTTGGAGTAACCGCCGCTGATGTGGAAACCGAGATCAAGAGACTTAAGGATGAGAATATCATCCTGGGATATAACACAATAATTAACTGGGAGAAGCAGGCACCCGACAACTGCATCGGTATGATCGAGGTAAGGATCACACCGGTCAAGAACAAAGGTTATGACCATATCGCCCAGATCTTAAGCAAGTATGAGAAGGTTACTGCCTGCTATCTTATGTCCGGCGGTTTTGATCTCATGATCATATACGAGGACAGAAGCCTCAGGGATATTGCCACTTTTGTTACCGAGAAGATCGCAACCATGGAAGGCGTTCTTTCCACCACGACACACTTTATCCTTAAGAAATATAAGGCTAATGGTATAATCTACGATAATCCGAACACAGACGACAGGCAGGCAATCATATTATGAGTTTCGATTATGAGTCCAAGATCTCCAAAGCTGTTCAGGCTGTTCCGCCCTCAGCTATAAGGAAGTTTTTCGATCTTGCTAACGAGATGCAAGGTCATGTTATATCGCTTTCCATCGGTGAGCCTGATTTTGTTACACCGTGGTCGATAAGAGAAGCTGCAATTAATTCCATTATTGACGGCTATACGCATTATTCCCCGAACTCAGGTTATATGGATTCGCGAAAAGCAATTGCCGATTATCTCAAGAGAAGATATGGTGTTTCCTATGATCCCAAGTCTGAGATCTTTATCACTGTAGGCGGATCCGAGGGCCTTGACCTCGCTGCAAGAGCGCTTATCAATCCAGGTGATGAGGTTATAATCGTAGAACCTTGCTTCGTTGCTTATAAGGCTACTGTTGAGTTTGCTCACGGTGTTCCTGTTATCGTTGAAACAAAGCCCGAGAATAACTATAAGCTCATGCCTGATGAACTTGAGGCAGCAATTACCGATAAGACCAAGTATGTAATCGTCGGTTATCCCAATAATCCAACAGGCGCAGTAATGACACTTGAAGACTGGGCAAAGATCAAGGATGTTCTTATGAGACATCCTGACATCATCGTTCTTTCCGATGAGCTTTACTGCGAGCTCAATTATCTTGACGGCAAGCCTTCATCGCTTACTCAGTTCGCTGAGTTACGTGAAAGAGTAGTAATGGTCAACGGATTCTCCAAATCCTATGCCATGACTGGTTTCAGAGTAGGTTATCTTGCCGGCCCTCATGAACTTATCGCACCTATGGTTAAGATCCATCAGTACTGCATAATGTGCGCTCCTTCGACATCACAGTTTGCTGTCGTTGAAGCTGCTATGAATGCTGATAATGAGATCGCGAAAATGCGTGATGAATATAATCACAGAAGAAGGATCATCGTCCAGGGCTTAAGAGATGCAGGCCTCGATTGCTTTACTCCTTACGGAGCATTTTACGCTTTCCCGTGCATCAAGAGTACGGGAATGTCATCTGAAGAATTCTGTGAAAAGCTCCTTATCGAAAAGCACGTTGCGATCGTTCCAGGCAACGCTTTCGGAAAGTGCGGCGAAGGCTTCGTCCGTATCAGTTATGCAGCTTCTTTGGAAGATATCAAGGAAGCTATGAAGCTTGTAAAAGAATTTGTTGAAGAACATAAATGAACCGGAAATCCGGAGTATTAGTTGAGAATAAATTGATTGAATAAGAGGTAATCCATGCTTGAATTTGACAACATTAGATTAGAGCTTGAATCATATGAGACCCCCATAGCCGAGCTTAAGGATGCTCTGCATATCGACCGCGTTTCCGATCAGATAAGCGAACTTGAGAACCGCATGCAGGAGCCTGATTTCTGGAATAATGTTGAGAAAGCTACTGAGATACAGCAGACTCTGGGCAGACTGAAGAAAAGAGTGGATAGCTATAATTCACTTGTTGCGGAGTGTGAAGATCTCCTGGCTCTTTGCGAACTTGCCAATGAAGAAGAGGATATGGATTCACTTGAGGAGTTGAAAGCAAGTACTGCAACATTCAAGGAAGATTTTGAGAAGATGCGTTTGGAGACCTTGCTTACAGGTCCTTACGATGCAAATAATGCAACGATCACACTTCATGCCGGAGCTGGCGGAACAGAGGCAATGGACTGGTGTTCAATGCTCTACAGAATGTACACCAGATGGGCCGAAAGTCACGGATTTGGTGTTGAAGAACTTGATTACGTTGAAGGTGATACAGCCGGAATCCAGTCAGTTTCTTTTATGATCAAAGGTGAGAATGCATATGGATTCCTGCGTTCTGAACTGGGCGTTCACCGTCTTGTAAGGATTTCTCCTTTCGATGCTGCAGGAAGAAGACATACTTCCTTTGCTTCATGCGAAGTCATTCCTGAGCTTGACCAGAAGACTGAGGATGATATTAAGATCGATATGTCTGATGTACGTGTTGATACTTACCGTGCTACAGGTAAGGGCGGCCAGCACATCAATAAGACAGATACGGCTGTCCGTATGACACATAATCCTACAGGTATCGTTGTTTCCTGCCAGGCAGAGAGATCGCAGCTCCAGAATAAAGAAACATGTCTCAGGATGCTTAAGGCGAAGCTTTTCGCACTTGCAAGGGCTTCTGAGATGGAGAAGATCGAAGACCTCAAGGGTAACCAGATGGAGATTGCCTGGGGTTCGCAGATCAGATCATATGTATTCTGTCCATACACTCTTGTTAAAGATAACAGGACCGGCTATGAGGAAGTGGATGTTGATGCGGTTATGGATGGCATGCTCGACGGCTTTATTAACGCATATCTGTCAGGGATGAAGAACCAGAAATAAAGGCGTTCTTTGACCTAATCATTCAATACTCATTTATTGATTCTGCCGTTATTATAGTTTTTCTTGATAAGGATCATACGGGAGGCATATATGAAAAGGATAAATATATCGTTATTATCTGTTTTTGCTTTTGCATTGTTTGCCACACTGATCACGTTAAGTTCTTTGTTTTCAGTTACTGTACAATCATATCAGCTTTGATTATTTCTTTGTTTTCGGTTGTTGTTTCTGCCGGAGAAACTTTTATAGACATCAATCGTAACAGCAGTGATGAAGAGGAGATCAAATACGACTGTATTGATTTGGATTCCGCGAATTTTCCTGATTCGGCTTTTTGGGAATACATCAGAAAGAATTGCGATAAGAATAATGATGGAAAGTTGACGGATAAGGAACTGAGATGGTTTTCGCCCGGCTCGCCAGCAGGCAATTCTATGGTGAATAGTAATTTTGTGTCTATTAAGGGCATAGAATTTTTATATCATTTAGATAGTTTAAATTGCAGCAAAGGAATATAATTTCAATACTGCTGGATATTGTACGAATCCATGATTTTGGTAGATACGGAGGATTTATGATGAAGCACCGGATGATTAAAGCTGGTTCATTTGTTTTGGCAGGTTTGGTCGGTTTTGGCCTTTGCTCGAAAATATCGGAAAGCAAGAAGGTATTTGCTGCTTCAAATGATTATTCACCGCGGACTACACTTGGTACATCCGGAATAACTGATCCCATAACTCCGGGTGAAGATTCAAAGTGGTCTGGCAGTTATGTTTATTTTGGATCTTACGATGGTAAGCCTATCAAGTTCCGTGTGTTGTCAAAAGGAACTACTGATTATACTTCGGACAAAGCTTTGTTCCTCGATTGTGATACGACTTTGTTTACGAGAGCGTATGATACTGATTCCAATGTGTGGGCAGGAAGCGATTTGCAGCAATATCTGAATGACACTTTTATCTCTGATTCATTTACGGAGATCGAGAGAGGTGCAGTTGCAACCAGTTCGGGTACCGGCAAGTGTGTTTATCCTGAAAGTTCTTGGAATGAATATTTCTATGGTTCTCCGGTCGCGTTGAAGAATGATAAAGTTTTTATTCTTGATGCAGGGGATGTAGTAAATGATGCTTACGGATATTCTGCAGATCCCGGATTAACACTGAATTCAGGTTACTGGTCAAGTTATGATTACGACCATCATGATGTTATAAGCCATGTTAAGAAGGCATCCTCGGGAAGTGCAAATTCATGGGCTATACGTTCTGCCTGCAATTTTCAGGATTCTTATGATGTTTACAGAATCGGCAGTGTTGCATATCAAGGATATTTGGACAGTGACTATGTTGACGAGGCCATGGGCATTGCTCCGGCTTTAAATGTTGATTTGTCTTCTGTCATTCTATCGACTGCATATTCCGGAAAACTCAGTGAGATCAACACATCTTATGTTCTGACTCTGAAAGATGATAATCTTGGTATTGCGCTTCAGGATGGAAAGCAGACTGCTCTCATTAATGATGCAACAGTTATCATTCCTTATGAAATAACCGGAAAAGATGCAGATAATGCTACACGTGCGACTGTTCTGATCCTGGATAAGGAATATACAACCGGCAATACGAATAATGCCAATATTCTTTATTACAACACTCTGGAATACAGTACTGCCGGTGGTTCTTTCGGTAAAAAGAGTGCAGGAACTTTTACTCTTCCAGATACGCTCGAGATGAGTGGCTGGGGAAGCGATTATTATGTGTATATTCTTTCCGAAATATATGTTTCCAAACAAAATAACACTAATTTAACCAGGTATGCCTGCGAGCCGGTTAAGATCGATGCTCCTGAGGGTGATTTTGATTCTTTTGACTGGAAGATCGATTCAAATGGTGAACTGTCAATTACATGTCATTCAAAGAGAATCCATTTGGATAAGATTGGAGAGGATACACTGAACAATGTCAAGTCTATGAAGGTTGATCTGTCAGAATTGGATTTTCCTGAAACTCCTGATGAGCATGATTCTATCGCTGATGAGGAGTATCTGATAATTTTCGGTTATGACTGTAATATCTCATCCATTAGTTTTGAGTGCGGTGAAAATGAGATCATCTATCTGAGTTTCCGCAATTTCCCGAAGCTTGATGGAAGCGAGATCAGTTTCCCTCAGGATGTAAAAGTTTCCAGAATCATTTTTTGGTATTCTGGAATCACTGATCTTGATTTTTTGAATGATACTGACACAGAACGCCTATGGATGTGGCATTGCAGCAGTATCGAAGAAGTAACCGTTCCTGCTTCTGTTAAGGGTGTGACTCTATATAATTGTAAAAATCTGAAAAAGACAGAATTAACATCACCATTAACCCGTTTTAGTTTCCCGTTTTGCAGTATGCTTTCCAGCATTACTTTGCCGAGCGGAGTTACTTCGATAGAGTATGCCGCACTTAGGAGTTGTACGAGTCTTAAATCGATTGAACTGCCTGAAACGCTCGAGACCATCAAAAATGAAGCTTTTTGGCAAACCGGAATTGAATCACTGACAATTCCTTCAAGTGTTAATTCTATTGGTGGTATTAATGGTTGCAAAGACCTTAAGACTGTCATTTACCAGGATGGAATCACATATGTCCATGGTGGTTTTGGCGGTTGTAATAACCTGCAAAAAATTTATGTTCCATCCAGTGTTACGAAGGTTTACGCAGGAACATTCTATAATAACGACAATCTATCTGATGTATATTTTGGCGGTACTAAAGAGCAATTTGAGAGTATTGAGATATTGAAGACTAAGGATTCGGCTGATGTAACTGAAACCATATATGAAGTCTTCAAAAATGCTACGATACATTTCAATTCAAAGATAAGTGATCTGAGTCCGTCTCCGACTGCTACGCCTACAGCCACTCCGACACCTACAAAGAAGCCGACGGCAACTCCAACTCCAACTAAGAAACCAACGGCTACCCCCACGCCGACCAAGAAGCCGACAGCAACTCCGACAACAGCCGCAAAACCTAAGTCAGCTTGGAAACAGGAAGGAAAGAACTGGTACTACTATGATGCAAAAGGCTCCAAGGTTACAGGTTGGCAGATGATCAGCAGTACCTGGTATTTCTTTGATAATAAGGGGGTTATGCAGACTGGTTGGATAGAATCCGCAGGTAAATGGTATTACATGAAAGATACCGGTGCTATGGCATTGGGATGGATCCAGGACGGCGGTAAATGGTACTACATGAGCGCTTCGGGAGCCATGGCCACAGGATGGGTACAGTCTGGAGACAAATGGTATTACATGGGCTCTTCCGGTGCAATGGTTACAGGCTGGTTCGAAAATAACGGTAAATGGTACTATATGAGTTCTTCCGGTGCGATGGTCACAGGCTGGGTTCTTACAGGCGGAAAATGGTATTACATGGGCCCGTCAGGTGCGATGGTTACCGGCTGGGCTAAGATCAGCGGAAAATGGTATTACATGAGCAAGTCAGGTGCTATGGTCACTGGCTGGAACTCGATTGGTGCTAATCTGTATTATTTTGACACCAATGGTGCGATAGTAACCGGAAAGCAGACAATCGGCGGAAAGACTTACAATTTTGATGAGAATGGAGCTTTAGACGTTTCCGTTCATTAATCTGATTAGATATCCGGCAAGGTAAACACCTGGCAATTCTGAAAAAGTGAGGCTGAGAATTATGAACAGCAGACATACTACTAATACTCTTTGCTTGATAAAACTGTTTTCAGCATTGCTTATGTGTTTACTTATTGCCGCATGTTTCCTGATCTTCGGGAAAGGTTCGAGAATTAATGCTTCGGAAGAACGAGCCGCATTATCGGTGGTTGGAGTAAAAGTTGATCAATATTCCGGCGATATGACTGATTTGTTTGAGTTCGAACTATACATTAATGGTATGCTTATCGACTCAGCGAAAACTGATTCAAGTGGACATGTAGTATTTGAAAATAAACTGTATTCCACAGGGACTTACTATTATCAAATAAAGCCTGTTCTTCCAAGTCCTGTTGAAAATGGCCTGGTGCACAATTATGAGGGTGTTTGTTATTTAACCCCATATCCTCAATCATGGCAGATAGACGTGATAGAAAAGAACGGTCAGTTGATTATATCCGGTTCTTATTCGCATGTGGTTGTTTTTGATTATATAAAATCAGTTCCGGTTGTTGTAAACCCATATATTGATGTTAAGTTTAGTGATGGCTCGTTATCTGAACACGATCCTTTTAAATATTCTCTTGATATTGTTGGTCAATCTGGTGCATGTTCAACAGGTATAGACAAACGATATAAAAACTATAAAGATGAACAGATCGCCATTCCTCAAAATCAGTCAGATGGATTAGTCAGTTTTAAAGGATTGTCATTCTATGAACCAGGTTATTACTCCGTTGAAGTATCTCCTGTCCTTCCAGATGGATTTAATGGTGAAGAACCATATAGAGGCATATCGGGATATAACAATAATTCAAATATTACAAGAGATATAAGATTTGAGGTATGTGAGTTAAATAATCAACTTTATATAAATTACGAAACTAATACTACTTTGCATAACTTGGGAATTGATTATTATAGTTATGATTCAAGTGTGATAATACCTGCCCATACCAAGGTGGGAACAGTTAAGCTTGTTGGTGCGCCTATGAAGGAAGGCACCTTTGCGTATGAATTTGAGTGCACGCCTTCTTCAAACAGAGGAGATAATTATTTTTTCGAACTTACAAATGATGAGAACGGAAATATTTATACAGTAGAAGATATAGTTTTATATCCTGAATCCAACGAGGAACCGAACATCTACCATTGCAACCTTGTTCAAAGAGAGGGAAATGACAGAGTCTCCGCTTATGGTCAGAGCATGGAGTACGATAAATCCCCTTATTTTGAATATGACATTGTTGTTTATGATAATCATGATGGTACAGCAAGATATATGGTTGGCGATTCTTCGCAGCTGCCCGTAAAGAGTTATACAAATAAATATCTTCCAGTTATACAAATGGGAGCTTATGTCGGCATGTCCGGCGCATATTCAAGCGGCGGTTCTGTTACTCTGCTTGATTCGAATAAGAAAGAAATCGAGACCGTTCGTGAGAATCAATTCATGTGGAGAGAACTGTATTTCTCCGAGATAGAGATTACTGAAGATATGATAGGGAAGAGCATAACCTATTTCATCAGGCAAAATCTTACCTTTGGAATGGAAGGTACTGAAGGCTATTATAAATATGAAGGTCCGTGGGACGGTTCTTATTTCTATTTCGAGCCTGATTCGTATGACACATCAATGTACAAGGTCGTTGTGAAGGTTCAAAAAGACAGCACCGGCAATGTTTATGTTACATACAACGGGAATTATGCTTTCGAGCGCCCGCAGTTTATAAATGTCGCAGGAAGGTATCAGAAGTCGTTCAGTGCTGTTCCAGAGATTAATGTGACACTTGAGAATAAAGAGCTTGAAGCAGGATATTTCACGTTTGAACTCTATGATGAGGATGGAAATCTTCTTCAAACTGTTAAGAATGATAAAGACGGAACTGTTAAATTCGAGGCACTTACACAGAGTGAGAAGGTGCTTAAGCCTAAGCAGGATAATACTTTCAAATATACGATCAAGCAGAAACACGACAGGGATTATATCGCTTACAGTGAGGATATCGAGCTGACCGGAAGTTATTACAGCGGGTATTCCTCAATCTATCCAAGTCATACTTTTACAAATGTTTATAATCCTACCGGCGAACTTAAGATCAACGGAAAGATTATTGATTCGTTGGATAAGATCGATGACAGGATCGATGATAGAGAGAACTATAAGATTAATACAACTTTAGCGTTTGTGGTTCCGGATTATTA
>JAIKYD010000059.1 GCA_024683485.1 Saccharofermentans sp.
ACTGATAAAACTGTTCGGCTTCCTCCTCTTGCGTACGGATCAAATGATCCTTATTCAGAAAACCCGCTCCTGCTTCTCTTGCTTTTCTGATCTGCGTCTCTGAACATTGCTTCAGACGTTCTCCGGCTAGTTCATAAAACCGGTTCGTAAACATCCAATCTCCGGAAGCCGGATAGTGCGATATATTCCTGATATAACGCACTAGTCTTTTATGCTGATTATAATCCCAACCAAACCGGTCCGGTATCAGGCCGGGTTGAACTTGTCTTTAGGCTGCTTGCACCGAGGGCATCTCCAGTCATCGGGAAGATCCTCAAATGCAACCCCGTCATGATCTGCCGGATCATAAACATATCCGCAAATGGAGCAGATATATCTTCCTGTCGCTTCTTTCTTCTCAAAATCGAATTCTTCAAATACCGTCTCGACAGGATTATCGAGATAGATCACTCTGTTTGCTTCAAGGTTCTCATATCCCTGCGGTGTATGCGTGCCCATATAGACAGTCGGATTGTTTCTTACAAATTCCCTTACCCTGTCCAGTGTCTCGCGTGCTGCAGGAAGATCGTCAAAGACAACGGAGAGCTTATTCTCATAAAGAGCTTCATCCACATAAGTGATATCGCCCTGGAACATGTAGAATAATCCGTCCTTCTCAGCAACCACAAGACTGTTGCCGTTTGTATGACCCTTTGCCTTGATAAGATATACTCCATCAACGATCTTTTGACTCTCGGGGAAGTTATGGTATGCACCGTCCGTAAACTTAACAGGAACGATATTGTTTATATCCTGGAGCTCTGCAGTTGATAGTTCATCCTCATTTACATATATCTTTGCATTAGGGAAAGACTTAAGTTCGCCTGAGTGATCACTGTGTCTGTGGGTAAGAAGGATCTTTGTTACCTGTTCAGGTTTATATCCCAAAGCAGCTAACGCTTCCATGTAACTGCATATATCTTTTCCGGTATAGGCAATGCTGTTCTCATCAGGAACTTCTTCAGGAGTTCCGGCAGGAAGACCCGTATCAACAAGGATCACGTCATCACCGGTATCGATAACATAGTTCTGAAGGCTTCCTCTGTATCTGATATTCTTATCAAACTTATCAGTGCCTTCTTCACCGCCAAATGCAAAAGGCTGAGTATAGAATCCGTGTTCTCTGAACTTTACTGCTTTGATGACCATAGCCTAATCTCCTTTTTACTGTTGTATCGCATATTTATCTGCTAATTTTCTAAACTAAGGATTTCCCCCATTACATGATCATTATATCACCAAAAAAGTTCTTAATTGAGGGACATGGAATGAAAACGACGACCGGATCGCTTACTATCCTATCGTCGTTCCATGGGCGCATCTTTCGCGTTTCTATTCAACTTTTGTTAAATGCTTGTTAAATCCCGTTATTTGATTTAACAATTTCTCGCAAACCCTATATTTATAGGGATTTCAAGACACGCTTTTTAGTTTTGTGTCTACAGGACATTTACGATATTAGTCGGAAACGAAAGTTTTGAACGAACACGCGCTCTTTATTGTCTTCTAAAATGAATCAGATATGGTCATTCGAGCTTATTAGCGCAATTTTATCCAATTCACAGAAATTTGCTTCTGATAATATCGTGTCACAAACAGAAAGGAGTGAATCACAATGAACACCGAAACATTTGAAGCTTTTAATCATGGGCAATTGCGTCTTCCTGACAAGACCATCTTTTTCGAGGAGATCGAATGGTCCAAACATCCTGTTTTTGAAGGTGTTGAACTAAAGCACATCTTAACCGCAAAAGATACAAACGGAGAATACAGTTATCATCTGGTAAGGATCGCTCCGAACAAGAGTATTCTCGATCATATCCATGAAACTCAACTGGAAACTCATGAAGTTATTGCAGGCGAGGGTACTTGTATCAATGACGGATGTGAACTTGTCTACGAACCAGGAGTGATCTCCATAATGCCCAAGGCTGTGCATCATGCAGTTAATGCTGGTAAAGACGGTCTGTATCTGTTCGCCAAGTTCTTTCCTGCGCTGTGTTAATCACTCTTAATGACTGATGCCTGATACTGAACAGGAGTCATTCCAACTATCTTCTGAAAGCATCTGTCCAGGTGGCTTTGATCGCAAAACCCTGCTTCCAAAGCCACTTCGGAAATGCTTTTTCCTGTTTCCAGGAGTTTTTGTGCTTTTCGCACTTTGCATTGAATCTGAAACTGATGAGGCGTCAGTCCGAAAGCCTTCTTGAACTTACGTATCATATGGTATGGGCTGATCTTTACATCCTCTGCCATATCTTCGATAAGATATATGTTATCCGGTTTTTCCATAATGGCATGTTGAAGTTCTTTTAGATCATCATCATTAACAACTGCCTCTGTCTTGATACATAACACCATCATAGAGTAGGAAGTATCATCAACCGGCTTTATCTCATGAAGAACATTGGGCATTATCCTGAACTCATCGCCCTTCTCATAAATACAACTTTCACCATCGATCGTAATACAGACATGTCCTTCTTCGATATAACCTATCGTAAGATGATTCGGGTGAGTATGCGGAAGGTATGACTTCCGTGATTCCACATAATGAACACACTCAATGTCGTTATTCTTTTTACTATAAGTTACTTCATGCATACTCATCATAACTTCCGATATAACGCGCTAATGTACTCTTCACGTCCTGTCCACTTCGTAAGCTATATACTCATGATCAAACTCATAACCAAGTTTTTCAGCCAGGCGAACGGAGTGCATATTTTGTGCATCCCAACTTGGATACAGATTTTCTTTCAGACACCTGAGAATAAGTGCTGAGCAAGCAATTGTTGCAAGATGATTCCTTCTTTCAGATTCAACAGTATCGACTTCTATTTCTATTCCTTCTTTGTATCTGGTATAAGAGGATGCACCGGATACAATTTTATCATCCTTCAAAATGACTATTCCCCGGCCAAGGTCAAGATACTGCTTCTTATTCGCAAAAGAAGAAACAAAATCTCTTGTCACAGGGTCTTCCATACATTTGTCATAGAGATCTGAATCTATTTCTTTTATCTCATACCCATTGGGAAGCATGTTCAAGTTCTTTTGCAAAGCTGCTGTATCAAATTTGGTATCCTTCCTGATAGCATATCTCGTTACTTTCCTGACATTGGAATATACCTCTTCTATCAGAGCAGCCCACGCTTCGTTCTGAGGCGTTATAATCGCAAATCCATCCGGCTTGTTCTCTAAGAGTTCCCGGTTTGGCTGTCCTGCCACAAAACCAAAACAACCTACATATGCAAAAGCAGATACCGGCTCGTCGGGATCTGTAACATAAATCCTTCCCATAACCTTTTGAAGACAAGAATAGATCAATGTTTCCTGCCAACCAGCAAATAAATCTTTCACCTTAGATGTATCATTTAACTCCACA
>JAIKYD010000062.1 GCA_024683485.1 Saccharofermentans sp.
GGTGTGATACCCTTCTTCTGTGCATCAGCAATAAGAGCGTTTGTCTCCTCTTCGGAGAGGCCCTTCTTCTCAGCCTTCTTCTTAGCTGCAGCTACCATAGTGTCAACACCGCGGAGCTCGATGAACTTATCAAGATATTTCCGCTTGTTGGGATCGTTGAAAGGATCAACGATAGTAGCACCTGTTATGTCAAAACCTTCGGAGTTCTTAGCGATTTCTTCGGGTGTGCCGATGATAATAATGTTTGCCATGTCAGCCTTAAGGATCTTCTCGGCAGCCTCAAAAGTTCTCTTGTCCATTGACTCAGGAAGAACGATCGTCTTCTTGTCAGCCTTGGCTCTGGCCATGATGTCATCGATGAATGCCATATATATTAATCTCCTTTTGGAATTTTTAGTCGTCAAAAGTATACTCGTAAACCTTAATGTTTTCAATTAAAAATAGGGCAATTACGAGGTCACGAGACGCGCAGAAAAATTCTCCCTTGCGTAGAAAACATATCTGTCGTTTTCTTCCCTGAAGATCATGTAAAGAGCGGGACTTGATGATTTGGTCGCAACCCTTTTGCCTAAAGTGTCAGAGAGTTTGTCATAAAGGTCCGTGTCGCCAATATAGTATGCCAGCATCATTCCGTCAGTATATGCTCCCATAGCTTCACGGCCGGAATAATTACCGGTCATGATCACGAATTCGCTGTATATCCTTCCGTTGTTCATAACCTCTTCTTTGAACCAGGCAAGAGCTTCACTGTCAAGCTCACCGACAGCGGCAAGGTTCCTCATCGTTTTGATATTTTGAGCTATGTCGATCGCTCCGGTGTTCTGTCCGCTGAACAGATAGTCTTCTGAATCCATATTACCGGCTGTGGCATAAGCATAAAACGGGTATCTTTCTCCAGCAAAACCGTTCTTAACCGCTCTCAAAGCTCTCTCGTATGCACCCTGTGCGATAAGTCCGTTGTTCTCGAGATCTCTTATCAGAGTAAGATTAATGTTTGAGAGAATCACACCTTCAATCTCCTCCTCAATCCCGGTATCATCAACTTCAGCACTGTCGTAATCTCCGGATATAGTTCCATAAAGCTGTTCCATTGAACCTTCATCATCTTCTCCATAGATACCGGGATCTTCAAGACTTACATAAAGTGATTCTGCATACTTGGCAACGGATATCTTCTCAGTATAGAGTCTCCCCTCTGAGTCGAAAAGAACCCCTGAAAGATTCTTTATCTCTTTGTAATCGCCGTCATTTCCGTAGGAAACATAGTATTCCATCATTGCTTCAAGCCAGTCGATCTCGGTTGAAACAGTCACCATTTCGTCAACGGCCCCGGTATTATCCGAATATACAAATGCCCGGTATGAGCCGTCAGGCAACCTGAAACGCTTATAGACACTGTCCTTAAGCGAGACAGCATTAGCACGGTCTCCCGCTCTGACATAACATTTAAGGAGCAGAGCCTGATCTGACAATCCGTAAACACCTGAGTCTTCAGCTTCCTGTGTCACCAGACGGCCGGCGATCTTATATGAAGTTGCGGCAAGCACTCCGTCACCGCCTTTGCCTACAATGAGTTTTTTGGATCTTCCGAAAAGATAATCACTAACAATATTGTTGTCGGCTGCCAGATGGCTGTATTCATAACCGACACGGGCAGGAGAAGTGATCTTAAGTTTGGATCCGCCTCCGAATCTTCCGGTATAGAACAGATAAAAAACTGTTGCGCCCAATGCAAGAGCAATAACTATTGCACCGGTAACTACCTTGCCAATCCCTATTCCGCCTATTTCCTTGCGTTGCATTAACTCCGCCTTATGAAATATAATCTTTTAGGAAATGCTGATCTGATCAAACAAGTCAAATCCGACCGGCTATTCCCGATAATCAAAGATTATACCAAAAGCAGAGGATATACATAAATTGCGGGTTATAGGAATAATTGCGGAATTTAATCCATTCCATAACGGTCACGGATACCTCATAGAAAAAGCCCGTGAGACTGTAAACGATCCCCGGGCGATAGTTATGCCTGTCATATCCGGTTTCTTCACACAGAGAGGGCTTCCAGCAATATGTCCGCCAAACGTACGTGCAAGACAGGCACTTTTATGCGGAGCTGATGTTGTGTTGGAGCTTCCGTTCAGTTTCTCCTGTGCCCCGTCTTCACGTTTTGCTGAAGGTGCTGTGGCTGAACTTGTTTCGACTGGTGTAGTAACCGATATTGCTTTCGGAATTGATACTGACAACACAGAACTATTATTGTCTTTAGCTTCTTCCGGCTTTGAAGATGATGATCAGTTCAACAACACCATGAACAAATTCATTTCTTCCGGAATAAACTTCCCTCATGCCAGAGCTGCTGCCATCAAAGACTACGTTAAGGCCAGTGGCATTCCCGGCGATCCTGATCCGGTCCTCTCAAGTCCTAACTCGATTCTTGCTTTGGACTATCTTATCGCACTCAGGAAATACGATAAAAGAAAAAAGATAAATGTCATCATGATAAAACGTGAAGGTGACCCATACAATTCTTCAGAGATCAACAGCACCATGCCAAGTGCCTCATCGATACGCAGAGCAATCTCAGAAACTGCATCAGAAAATTTCAGCAGGTCTGTCATTGCGACAAAATTAAACGGCCTGCTGCCGGATAAGTCTTTAGGAGTAATGCTCTCAGCAAACTCCGGTGGAATCTTCTCATTTCCCGATTACCCGGGTTACATAAGAGATTGTATGAACACTGCAAACGCATTGTCCCATCTTGAAGACATAGCTTATATGACTGATGATCTGTCTGGCTATATAAGAAATTTTGCCCGTAACATCAGACCGGGAACGGTAACAGATCACGATTACAGTCTTAAATCATTCGAAGATAAGATATCAACCAAACGTTACACATTAACGAGGATCGAGAGGGCTCTGGCAAGCATGATGACGGGACAGGACAACACATTCCTTGAGATAAAGACCCCACCGTATATCAGAGTCCTCGGGTTTAACAGCGAGGGCAAATATTGCCTTAAGATAATAGGGAAATGTGCAAAGCTTCCGGTAATTAACAGACCTTCTGACTGTCTTGAACTTCAATCGGGAGATGAGAGATTAAAGAGGATCTTTGAGCTTGATATGAGAGCCGCTTCGGCAGGATGGAAGTTATACGGTAAGGATCCCGCTTCTGAATGGGAAGCAAAGCCGGTAATAGTTAAATAACCGCAGAACAAAGCCGCCCACCGGATCATCCGGCAGACGGCTGTAATCACTATTTCAAATAATCAATTAAGCCTTGGCAGCGTTAGCAGCTTTAGCGAGTCTGGACTTTGTTCTTGAAGCAGCATTCTTGCTCATATGACCCTTTGCAGCTGCCTGATCCAATGCCTTCTGTGTGTTCTTGATCGTAGCATCAAGATTCTCGCCGGAAGCAATATCAGCCTTTGCCTTCTTAACAGTTGTGCGGATAGCACTCTTCTTGCTCTTATTGGCAGCAGCCTTCTTCTCGGAAACGTTTACACGCTTGATAGCTGATTTGATATTAGGCATCTCTATTCTCCTTTATATATTTATATATCTTCAAATTACCGAAGAATTGTATCACGATTGTTTTTTATTCGCAAGCCTATTCTTTATGTTTATTCCGCATGTTCCCTGCAGGCCTCATAGAGTCCTATGCTTGCCGCGATAGTAATGTTTAGACTGTCTATTTCAGAAGAATGATCGATCCTTACCGGCTTTCCAATATCTTTGAATGACGGGTCAAGCCCCGTGGCCTCATTTCCCATGATCAGTGAGAACGGTTTTGCTATACTGGTTTTCTGAAGACTGGAACTGCCGTCAAGCATAAACGGATAGAGATTATTGGAAGGAAATCTTTTCGTATATGCTTCAAAATCTTCGAAAACCTCAACCCTCACACTTGCTAGAGCACCCATAGATGCTCTTATCGTCCTGGGATCAAACGGGTCTGCCGAAGTCCTGTCCACTATAGCAATATCTTTAACACCAAATCCCAGGCAACTCCTGGCTATCGTTCCAAGGTTGCCGCAGTTGGAAGGTCTTACAAGCACCATATGGTTGCCGTCCAGGATATGTGTCTCTTTCTTCTCGATTACACAAATAACATAACAGTTATCTTTTTTGGAAAGAATGTTGAACGGCTTTTCTTCTGTTGAAACGGGAATACCGTCACCACAGATATTCCTGATCTTCTCTATTGTTTCCTCTGACCGGAAAGCCGGGTGAAGGATAACACCACAGACAGCATCTCTGTCCTTGAGAAGATACTCCATAGTCACGGTCGCACCGAGGCCGTATGTGTGTAAATTGCTGCTTTTATAGCTTGTAACTTTAATCAAAATGACTTCTCCATGCCTATATATGTATGATATTATAACTGAAGAATGAGCGGTTGAGTGAGCGATTCACTTATTTGTCTCGTCAGTATAGCGCTATATTAAAGTAAAGGAGCAATTATTATGGCAGAAAATCAGAACCCCCAAGCAGGCGGGCCTTACACAGAACAGCTTCCGCAAAATGCAAAGCTGTTTTCCATCCTTGCTTACATTGGACTTCTTTGGCTCTTAGGTCTTTTGATCTCACCTGAGAAGACATCACCTTTTGTAAGGAATCATGTTAATAACGGTATCCTTCTCTGCATTGCAGCCGGTATCGCTACAGCATTATGCTGGATCCCTGTTGTAGGCTGGATCATTGAAGGCGTTGTCGGAGTAACCTGCTGCGTATTCGCTATCATGGGCATCATTGCAGCTGCAAAGACAAATTACTACACTCTCCCTCTCGTAGGTGAGAAGATCAAGATCCTCAAGTAATCAGTTGATCATGTGAAAAAATACAGGCCATCTCATTCAAACGGGATGGCCTTTTAATTTGCTCAAATCAGAAATGATGTACATATATCATTCATCTCTTACGGTCATATATATGACCATATTATCATCCTCCCATACTTTCTCCACGTCCGGACTGACTGACAACATTTCATTTAAAACACCATCCCTGGCTATTAAGTATCCGTCAAAATCATAATATTCAACTATCTCACGCCAGTCTTCGCGAAGACTGATAACAGACATATAATCATCAAACACATTCCGTTCCAGTGTGGGATCAAATTCCTTGGTATATTCATTGACGCGCGAATCGATAAAAACCGGCACATCTCTGAACAGCAGATATGCACCGGCTGAATAGTCATTAAATAGCCTGAGTTCCTGAACATCATAATTCTCTTTCAGATAGTCTATTGCCTCATCACATACAAATTCAGAATCATAGAAACTGAATCTCTGCACTCTGTTATTAGCAAGACCTAATACTGCAGGAACAAGTATAGCCAGCGCAGGAATTATGGTCTTTCTTATACCTTCCCTGAATTTTACGGGGATCATGACCAATGCTCCGAAAATAAGATAAAACAGAGCAAACCAGCCAAGATATACCAGCAGACCGACATGACGGTTTGAATTCAATGCCATATACATCGTGCCACCGAATAAAAGCAAAAGGTCCAGGCGGCACTTCACTTTAAAAAATGCGAGCAGTACAACAAACAGTATCACACCGATCAAAACATACTTCGCATTCGCAAGCACCAACGGCTTATGCTCGGTTATATATTTAACAGTGCTTCCTGAAGAAGCCTTAAAGATTGAAGTGTAGCAAAGCCTTGTCGGCGTAAGCAGTCCCGTGGCATATGAAACAGGTAAAATGATCCACAGTTTCAAAACATTTTTGCATTCAGAATCGTTAGATAATATCAGCCTGTCAATTATCAAAAAGGAATCAAACTTAATTCCCTTGGCAGAAAGAAATATTCCCAGTTTTGTAATATATACCGCTGCAATAAAAGGAACAAAAAGAACAAAAGTAAAATACCAGGCAGTTGCATGGATCATGGCACAAAGCCAAGCAATAACTACAACAGCAACAGCGTATCTCTTCTTTCCCGTGTTAAGTAAACATAAGATAAACCATGCCTCCCAAAGCCATAACAGATATGAAAGAATCTGCGGTCTGGCCGCCATAAAAGTTGAAAAAGTTAAAAGAACTATTGCTGAAACTATAATTCCAACAATTGGATAAAGAGTCATATCCTTTTCGCCTGCAACCTTGTCGTATACCTTTTCAGTCAAATAATAAAGGCTTAATGCGAAAAGATAAACTACAACCAATTCAAATACATAGATTCCTGCAAGCCCTGACATTCTATATAAGACCGCAAGTATAATGTTAAACAGGAAATGCGGATAGGTATTGATTAGCTGAGCTGACCAAGCCCAATGATCCACACGGTCGATTCCGCTGTCTAGGAGCTGTTCACCCAATTTTATGATGTAATAAGTATCATTCTGAAATCTCGGATTTACTACACAGAAAGTGAGAAATAAAAAAAGAATACCAAATACAATTCTTAACAGAGTTCTTTCATTAGATGACTTTTTCTTGCTGATTGAATTAACTGTATCCATAACTCTCCTGTCTAAGCAATCAGATGTTCAGGGGTGAAGACACTCCACAGTCATTATATCACGCTGAAATAAATAAATATTTGCAGATAATATCCAAAACATATATAATATCCGCCGTAAGTATCGAGGTGTAGCGCAGTTGGTAGCGTACGTGCTTTGGGAGCATGGGGTCGCAGGTTCGAATCCTGTCACCTCGACCAGTTTCTTACTACTCATCTGTTCATCATCAGTTTGAACAGGTGGGTATTTTTTGACCTGACATTAAAACCCGAAGAAAGATATCTTCTTTTCTGCCATCTCTTTAACTCTGTCGATATATGTCAAAGCATCTTTGACCGTCGGGCATCTTTCAACTCTGTGCTTATAGAGTTCGCCTTCCTGCTTAAAGCATCTCTTGCTCATTCCCCCTGCACCGAATGACAATACATCGCGGGCATCGCTCATCATGGCAACATTATAAAGGCTGCCGGTATCACCTTTCGCAAATCCGGTATTCTCCAGACCATGTCCGGTATCCTTCTGACGGTACATATAATATGGATGGTATCCTGCCTCTTCGAGCAAGCGGTAGCTTTCTGCAACACAAGCGTCAAGTTCTCCTCTCGACTTGTCAATATCCATAACCTGTTCTCTGCTTATTCTTGCACGTCTTTTCTTGTAAAGCGTGTGAACAGTAATATTTGCAGGTGCAAGTTCAATTAGTCTCCTTGTCGAATCAACATGATCTGATGCATTCTCATAAGGAAGTCCTGCTATCAGATCCATATTGATAAGATCAAATCCCATATTTACAGCCTGACTGTAAACTCTAACTGTATCCTCTGCTGTATGCTTTCTTCCGAGTTTCAGTAATGTATCCGATCTCATGGTCTGGGGATTTATACAGATCCTGGTAATGCCGTGATCACGCATGGATATGAGTTTTCCATCAGTTATCGTATCCGGTCTTCCGGCTTCTATGGTAACTTCACATTCAGGTGCGATCCTGATATTCGTATATATGCAATCAAGAAGTGAAGCAAACTCTTTTTCCTCGAGAACCGTGGGAGTACCGCCTCCGACATAAAGAGTTGCTACAGGTCTGTTGATATAAGATGCCACCGCCTTTATCTCGCGCTCAAGAGCTGCCTCGTAATTAACGAGCCTGTCCATATGGCATGAAATGTCAGAAGATACAAACGAACAGTATTCACATCTTGAGGGACAGAAAGGTATGCCAACATAAATGCACAAACTGTTGTCAGGAACCATGGAAAGTATCCTTTGTTCCTCTCCGGATGTTTCAACGGCAAGAGCCGCCTTGTCAGGTCTGACAAAATATTTTTCTTCAAGGGATCCGGCACTTTCTTCCTCACTTGCAACCAGTGTTGGCCTTATTCCGGTAAGACATCCCCACGGCATTTTTACCGAGGTGATATCAGACAGAGCCATATAAAGCGATCTTTTTATCTCACGTCCGGGTTCAAGGATCTCGCCTTCGAATTCATAAGTCTTGCCATCAGCATATGTAACTGATTTTCCGTCAGGAAGCAGTTCATTTACTATCCTGATATCAGGACCATCTGCAACCGTGACCTTTCCCTCATCTTTCAGTTCCTCAGGCACACCGAAAAACATCCTGACAACGTCAGAGACACCATAATATTTGTCATGTCCTTTAAGAATAACTTCAAACATCCTGAACACCCTCAATATGTGTCAGATAGAATCTTACATAAACACTGTCAGGTACATGATAGGAAGCAACACCTGATTCTCCGTTAGACTTAAGAAACGTATCATTTACTGCATCACTTGCTTCGGTTATGTCGATACCAAGCATCTTTTTGATCCGTTCGACCTCATCATCTATCTGGTTCCAGTATTCAATTGATGCCAACATGTCCCTGAATACCGGTTCCATCTCTGAAGTTGAAGCAAACTGAGGCACAACCTCACCTGTTGCTTCGGCTATTTCTTCAGTCACATAATATAGATTCCAGAATATCTCATAATAGCCTGCATATCTGAAATCCGCTCTCTCTGACGAGCAGCATGCCAGAGTAGCCAGAGTATTGCAGTCAGTCTCACTTGCATAACCTTTTGCATGACACAGTTCATGACATAACGTTATCGGATATTCATTTATGCTCATGTAATCGGTATTGATATTCACTTCAGCAAGGAAAGGATCGTACATGCCGACAATATGCGTATAGCTCCAATAGTGACTCATTGACACGGGCTTGGCGCGGACATAATTCTGACTCAGCGGTATCTCATACTGCTTACTGAATGCATTAACGAGCGAACTGGCATATGAAGCCGAATTCTCAAAACTCTCCTTCATATGAGCCACACCGTTATAATCCTCTCCTAAGCGTTTTCTAGCTTCTGTCATTCCCGTATATGCCCATCTGAGAGCATTGCAGTAATCTTCAAAAGTCAGTTCTTCTTCCGAGAGCTTTAACGCTTCCGTAACATGCGTTCTCCGGTAATTAATCCCGTGCATTGCCTGGAAACTTATGGCACCAATCAATACCAGTATCAAAAGATTCCTGAATGACTTGTATAGGTAAGAAACAGCACCACGGCTTAATAGTTTTCTGATAAGTATCACAATCCAGACAATAAGACCTATGGCAAACAATGGCACAAAACAGATAATGATATTCTCCGTTAATGAATACTGGAAAAACATGTTGATACTCTGCATCGGCGCAGAAATATACGGAAAGATGTTTGTACAGTAATAGTCTGCAGCATCGCGCGGAATAAAAGCATTACAGATTATAGCGGCAATACACAACACCGGCAGGATCAAGACCGTTATGATATGAAGAGCCGTTCTTCTTTTTATTTTGCTCTCTATCTTCATTTCAGATTTCTTATCAGCATAAAGATCAGATACAGAACAGCATATACAACAGGCTGATGAACCAGATATATGATAAGGGAATGTCTTCCTATGAATTCAACCGGCCTGGATAGCGCCGTTATAACTTTTCCCCTGCCTGCAAACAATGTCTTCTTGTCCTTGTAACAAACTCTTCCGATTACGCATCCGATCAGAAAGACTCCGAGCCACGGAAACAGCGGCATATAGTCAGCCATCCACGGAGAACCTGATATCTCAAATCCTACCGGCAGGAAAATAAGGGAATCTGTGGAATAGTCCATATAATGAATATCACATCCGCAAATGACTATATAGAGACCAGCAAGTCCCATGATCATATTGATCACATTGGGATTTGCTTTTATTTTCTTCTCGATATACGAGATCAGTGCATACAGGAATATTCCGCATGTAAGAACTGCCAGTACATTGAATAGTATCAGGCATTCTATGCCCAAAAATGTAGTAACTATATATGTTCCAATAACCAGGGCAAGCGTAGCCGCAAGAAGCTTCAGTCCCCTTTTTACGTTGTTGCGCGAAAATGTACAGCATATTCCCGACACGCTTACAAAAAGAACAACTATTATAGGATGAACAAAAGACCAGAACCAGCCTTTCTCAAGATATGAGAAAACATCAACCCTGAACTCGTATCTAACATCCCACGACAGATGCATAAAGAGCATCATGAGCAGTGCTATGCCTCTTAACAGATCAAGCTCCCATGCGCGGTCTTTAGACAAATGCTTCTTACCGCTCACTTGCCTTCCTGCCCTTCTGCAAGACAACTACCCAACGCGGTTGCATAAACAGCATTCTCGGGAACGATCATATTCACGCCATAAAGATCTTCAAAAGGAAGCAGATATTGCTTGCATTCCTTAAGGTCAGTCAGCTGTCCGGTAAACACTATATCTTTAAGACTGCATTGTCTGGATGCCATAACAGCTACTGTTCCTACAGCCTGGTAAACAAGGTTAAAAACTCCGGCCAGCTTATCTTCTCTCGACAGGTCATCAGCAGCCTTGCCAAAATTAGATGCAGTTACATTCATCGGAAGTCCTGTAACCCCTGTCTTTGTAATATCACCGATCGTAAGATCACACTTTAAGACATCACCTGAAGTAGCAATATCGGAAAGTTTTAAAGCATCCGCGGTTCCAGTGAGTGCAAGTCCCAGCCCAACCAATGTACCGCCACCTACACCGGAACCGATAATATGCCTTACGCTGTCCCTGGTTGCCTCAAGATAAGCAGTGCCAGTACCCATGCTTACAACGATTGCATGTTCCAATCCGGACAGATACAATCCTCCAAGTCCGGTCGCTTTGAATTCTTCAACAATAACGGTTTTAATTCCGAGGATCGGAGCCTGCGGGAATCCTGAACCGACTCCTGTTATATTTATCTGTTCAATATCATTAACAGATATCGAATGATCATTTATTAATTTTCCAACAGCACCAAAAGCCGATGTAACAGGATCTGCAGCCTTAACTATTTCTCCGGCTATAAGTTTGCCATCCTGCATTCCGACAATCTTGGTGGTGCTGCCGCCTATATCCAAACCAACTTTTATCCTCATAGCATTATCTTCCATTCTTTTCCACAAATAATCTGCTTAATACTACTCAAGCAATTCTATCAAATTAAAAGTCAAATATACAATCTTGATACAGGCTTAAGTTAACTTACAGAATAAAAAACTCTGCGGTATAATCCGCAGAGTCCAAATTATCAAATAAAATTTTTTTACATCAGGCAGGTGAACCATAGTTGAAAGTAATTTGCGATTTAAAGCCTTGGTTATCAGTACCTTCAACAATAGCTTTAATACAATCGTATTGTGTATCGCTGTAATGATATACATTTTTAAAAGTATCTTCAGTCATATCTAATCCAGAAAGAGTAACTGATCTGCCATTAACTTCCTCAAATTCTGCTATTTGTTTGAATCTTGGAAGCCAAAAACTGCCGGCATAACCGTAAACAAAATCACTGTCATCCGAATTCTCTGTAATAAAAATACGATAACTGACTGACTTATTACCTGCATCCATATCTGATGGGTCACCATCAAATTTATAGAACATACGAATACACCACTTATATGGAGTATTAGCATTGCCAATATTATTCGGAGTAAATGCCGGAATTACAGCTGAATGATCAGGATCGATGCAAAGCGTAGGTATTGTTGTATCATCATTTACAGGATCGCTAACATACCAAGTCAATTTTCTTGAAGATCCAAATGTATCAGCTAATGAATCTGAAGGTATACGTGTATACTTTATGAAAGAATTCTCAAATCCTGTGGCATACAATAAAGCATAATCAGCTGTATCATCTATGTCGTAAGTTGCAATAAACATATTAGAAATTGAAGCGCATAATCCGAGAACTACTCCGCCAATGATAACAATAATGCCAATTGACAAAACCATCTCGAGTAAGGTAAATCCTTTTTTGCATTTTTTTATTCTATTCATAAAATATGCCTCCGCATCCTATATATAAAGAAAATATCCTATACTGGGCGTTCAATCACCAATTTGTGGCTTCCACGAATCATCAGAAAAATCTGTTTTCTCACTATCAACTGACCAATAATATTTATCTTCCTGCTTATCATGAACTACGATTATCTGACCTAAAGTATCCTCAGGATCACCGTTGGGGTTATAACAATAAGTCGGATAATATTTGAAAATAGTTCTGTTGTCAGAAAATTGATTCTGGTCTTCAGAAGGAGCAAAACGGCCATCTGCGAAATTCAATTCAAGGGGAACGGTACCGCTAAGATCAGCCTTTTTACTTGTAATTACAGGCACCGCAAAAGGACCAATAGAAAAATCACCTTGTGGCTTAAATGTTAGCGTATCAGTTTCCGCATCATCTTCGATAGCTTCATATGCAGATAATTCTCTATCCGGTTTAGTTAAATTACTCCAATCAGCAATTTGCTGTGTGCAAATATCAGTATTCTTCGCTCCGGACTTGCTATATACAGAAGTCTGATAAGAATAAGCTATAGCAGCTATAAAACCATTTATCAACATTGACGATACGACAAATAGAATGAATATAGCAAGAATAGTCTCTACAAGAGTAAAACCTTTGCGGTTAATTTTTCTCATAACTTTCATATTATATCTCCCTGTTATCCTGTCAGAAGTCGTATTTTGACAGTTGTACTTCTTTATTCCGGATGTTACTCTCAAGCTGATCTGAACCGCTGGTTACGGCACTATCTGCATTGCTTGCTGTGTTCATCAGATCAGTAATACCCATAAAGACAGTGGCCGCAAGAATTACAATAATTCCAATTACGAGTACTATCTCAACAAGCGTATATGCATGTTTGGAACCAAATCTTTTACTTATCTTGCGCATATAACCCTCCCAAAATAGCGGATCCTATTCGTATATATGTATTATACTTTGTTGTTGGAAAAATTCAACAACTTTATTAATAATTTGTTAAAATTTGTCACGATTTGTTAACAAGTGACTTATATTGATCCAGAAATACAACTACGCAATTCAGACACAAAACTATGCCGGTGTTTTCTTTATGCCTATTACCTCTTTATATTTGAATTAAGTCAATATGAATCAAGTGATGTGCTTTACATAATTAACAGGGGCTGTCTCAATTGAGACAACCCCTGCAAACTACTTAATCGTTAGATCAGTTTAGCTGATATTAGCTATTAGCATCATTAAACAAGCTGAATCCGATTCTGCTATTTACATCCTGCTCAGCCTTATTTGTAGCTGAGTTGTGCTGTGAGATAGAATCTGCTGCTGCGTTAGCTGCTGCGAGATACTTACCAACACCGAAGAGCAGGATAGCTGCAAGGATAACGATGATAGCAATAACGAGTACCATTTCTACGAGGGTGAAACCCTTCTTAGACTTCTGAATCTTCTTCATTTTAGATTCCTCCTGTAAGTTTTTGAGTTTGTAGCCTGATTATACAGACTGTTTTGAAAAAATGCAATAGTTTTTTCAAAGTTTTTCAAAATTTTGTCACAATTTCCATTTTTTCTTACTGGGCAGGTGCCGGTGTAGGTGTTGGAGTTGTTTCAGCCTCAAAACCGATAAGAGTCTTGATATCTCCAGCTTCAGCAAGCTGCTGATCAAACAAAGCAGTAGCCCAATAAGCTGCAAACGGCTTGGAACCAGCACCCATGTTCAAATTGATAACACCATACCAGAGACTGTTCTTGTTGTCACAAACATATGGGAATCCGATGAATCCGCCCTTTGTATCAACATTAGTATCACCACACCAGTATGTATAAGCCAGTTGTCTATCGTCTTCTGATATTCTGTTCGTAAGACTTGTACCGTAGAAATTGATCGTAGCAGAAAGTGTCATTATACCGCCAGTCTCAACTACATTAAAGTTATCAACTTTGATGCAATTAGAATCCTCTGCGCTTATCTTCTTAAGAGCTGAAATAAATTCGTTATAACCGCGTCTCTTAGCATAATCTCCCTGACCCATCTTCTCGCTCAAATCGGCAATTGTCTCTGAAACGGGAACTTTTGCTTTAGGCGTAAAGTCAGGAGTACGGTTGTATTGTGTAACAGTATATCCGTCAGTTGAAGAATACTTAACTATAACCTGCGTACATACAACACTATCAGGTGAAGAGCTTCCGTCCGGATAAGTAACCGATGCCATTGCTACATCATTAGTATCGACACTGATCAGGAAAGGACAGCCAGCAGTTTCAAATACTTTGAGAACATACTGTTCCAGACACTCACTTTCAAGTTTGTCAATGAATGTTAACTCAATTTCAGAACACTGCTGCTGGAGAAGCTTGATTTCGGTCTCCATGCTTGCATTATTCTCTCTCAACTGATCAAGATATGCTTTTCTTTCCTGCAAAGTCTGTAACTCTTCCTGATATTCAGCATACTTATTGTTGAGTGTTCTGATTCCGAAGAAATAACCAAGAACAACTATAATCAACAATGTGATTACATACATAAAGCCTTTTTCTCTAGCTGTAAGATTATTCATTTATCATTTCCTCCCTTGAATCAGCCTTCAGGTGCAGCCTGTGTTGCAGAATAATAGAATTTGATATCACTATTATCGCGAGCTACAGCCGTAAACTCGTCATTTGACTGAGCGACACTAAAGGATCCGCCTTCAACCAATTCTCCATCAACAGTAATCTTCGTGAGGTAATATGTTGTTCCTGCATATGTATAAGTATTAATACCGCTTATAGCATAAGAATTACCAGCAACTACGTCTATTGTCTCAATACCGCCTAACGAAGTAGCATTTGCACCTTCACCCTCTGCATAACGTGTAACAGAAATATGGAATGTGCTTACCAAAGCTCCTGAAATAGTAAACTTATAATAATTGTTAATTGCTTCAACCGTAGTTCCATCGATCAGATCTTCTAAAGCAGCTAAAGACTCCGCATCAACACGATCAGTCTTGATCTCAGGTCTTGCAGTGAATACATCATATGTATTGAGCATATTAACCATATCAACGGGACTGTAATATGTGAATGTATAACCACTCATATTAAGCTGCGAACTTGTAACAGTATAATCAGTTACAAAAGAATCACTGGGAATACACTTAGCAATAACATCAGGCAGATCTGTCGGAGCCGGATCGATACGGTCAACATTCTTACGCATCTGTGTAAGTGCAAAATAGTAGTTCGTCATATCATTAAGCTTTTCTGTAAGCAATACAGCATCCTGTTCAAGTGAAGCATAATCAGGGCTGGCAAGTAATGCCTTCAGGTCATTTATCTGTCCCTTAATGATCTGGTTTCTGATAAAGAATGCAATAATTACAGTAAGTACTACAAACACTACCAAAACACCAACTGCAACGCCGTATCCAAGCATTCTTGCTGCTTTGGCCGCATTTGCTGTAAACTCGGCAAAAAAGTTCATATCCTTCTTTGCCAAAACTTTTTTGTTAATTCCGTTAGCCTTAGCCATAAATCAAACCCCTCCTTAATCGTGGCGGATCAAAGCGCCGCAACAATTGACGAACTGACCGATCTCAAAGTCCTTGGGTCCGTTAACCGTGCTGAGAGCCTTGAGAATCTCTACCTGTGTGCCAAGCTGACGAGCAAGTTCTTTGTCAATCTTCTTATACTGAGCACCTGAACCATAAAGGAAACAAGTACTGATAGCATCAATATGATACTTGGCTATAGAGAACTGAGCGGTACGTGATACGGCATCAACAAGGCTCTTAAAATATGCATTAACAGCACTCTGGAGAGCCGGAGTCTCAGCCACAGTCTCATTCCAGACATCAATGTCAGAGATCGGAACACTTGCTTCTGCTTCGGACGTTGTAATATTAAGTCTTCTTGCAAGTGAAGACTGCTGGCTGCCCTGCTGAAGTTTCTTTACAGAATCAGCTACTGATCTGATGTTCGAGTGACCGAACTGAAGTCTTCTTGAAAGTACCGGGAATCCCTTGTCAAGGACAGTAACAGTTGTTGTCTTACTTGAAAGTTCTATCAAAAGGATAGTTGATTGTCTTATATTAACGTTTCCATTGATAATACCGTTCTCGAAAAGTTTTCTTACCGCATTAGGATTAATATCAAGTGCTACAGGATTGAGATCCATATTCTTAAGGAACTCGCGGTAGTCTTTAATAACATCCGTAGGAATTGCTGTAGCTCTTACCTGAATCTTGTCAGCATTCGTCTCAGCATCCTTTGTTGTTCCGTAAACGAGATAATCAATCGACATATCCCTGTTAGAACCCTGACCGAGGATCTCATACTTAACCATATCTTTAAGCTGATCGTCTTTAACTACAGGAAGTTCAAGGTCTCTGCTGTGAACAAAAGCTCCCTCTGTTGTGATAATGCAGCTCTTCATTCTAATGTCGAGTCTTGCAATTGCATGTTTCAGAGCCATTACGATTCCGAATGAATCTGAGATCGCGCCATCACTGATAGCATCACCCTCAAGAGGTACAATACCCATCTTCTCGATATTTATACTTCCGGACTTGGGATTGTAATTACCAACAGCGATCTTGATATCCGAGCTGGAACAATCGATTACCAGTTCATTTCCGCCTCTTCCTAATGAAAAATCCATTTATATTCTCCTTTCACTCATTCACGATTATTACAGAATCCACTGAGCCATCGTAAGGATCGGCAATCCGATACCACCTACGACCAAACCAACGATGATCGCCATGATGATGATCATAATAGGCTCTAACGCAGAAACCATCTTCTGTGTTGCAGAATCCGCTTCATCTTCGAAATAATCAGCTGCCTTCTCAAGGATCGAGTCCAAAGTACCAGATTCCTCACCGATAGAAACCATTGCATAGATCATAGGCGGGAACTCGGTAATATCTCTGATTGATCTCGAGAGAGACGTACCTTTTCTGATCTCGATACGTGCCTGTTCGAGTTTCTTCTGTAAGATTACATTATCAAGTGATTTCTCTGTAATCTCAACAGACTGAAGCACTGAGATACCTGATCTCAGAAGCGTGGATACTGTTCTCGTAAATCTTGCGGAAGCATTCATCCTTGTAGCTTTACCTACAACAGGCATCTTGAGCATGATTTTTGACCATGTCTCAGCACCCTTGTCAGTACTCTTCCAAAGCTTGAACCCGTATACAAGACCGCCAATAACAGCTAAATATATGTACCAGAAATGAACTACGGAGTCAGACAGATTCAAAAGGAACTTTGTGAGTGCCGGCATTTCGCCTCCGAGTTCTGCTATAGTAACGCCGACCTTAGGAACGAGGAAGGTCAACAAGCCGATACTGACGACTGCTGTAAGTCCTGCAAGGATCTTAGGATAGACCATCGCAGAGGAGATCTTGTTCTTGAGCTTTGCGTCCTTGGCAAAGTGCTCAGCAAGTCTCTCCATAACTTCATCAAGTCGACCGGATTCTTCACCTGCCGCGATCATACTGATCATGATATTCGGAAGAATACCCCTCTGTTCACCGAAAGCTTCCGAAAGTGAACGGCCGCTCTGAACCGATTCGTATATATCACCAATACATTTCTTAGCCTTCTTTGACTCAAGCTGCTGGTAAAGCATGTCCAAAGACCTTACAACAGTAATACCGGCAGACAAAAGTGAAGCCAACTGACGGGTGATAAGTACGAGATCCTTGTTCTTAAGCTTAGGACTGCCGATCTCCATGTTCATCAGTCCTTTTCCTTTGTCCAAAGTCAGAGACGCAATATATTTACCGTCAGACTTAAGCTTTCTGGATGCTTCTCCAATAGATGACGCTTCAATTATTCCTTCAGATTTTTTACCGTTTGCATCGATAACCTGATATCTGAAATTTGCCATCTGATATTTCCCTCCTTCTCAGATTAATTTATCTTAACAAGTTTTTGATTAGGCATATTCCAGATCGCCAAACAACGGGCTGTTAGTCTGACCCGCATTGTTAATAAAGCGCTTAAGATCTTCAGGGTTGCGGCATCTCTGAAGAGCCGTATCTCTGGTGATCATGTTACGCTTAACGAGCTCTGCAAGATAGAAATCGAGAGGGCACATTCCCTGCTGAAGGCTTGTAGCGATAGTACTGTCTATCTGATATGTCTTTCCTTCACGGATGTTATTTCTGACGGCGTCATTTGCGATCATGATCTCAAAAGCCGCACATCTGCCGCCTCCTATTCTAAGGATAAGCGTCTGACATATAACTGCAACCAGAGTAGCTGCAAGCTGAACTCTGATCTGATCCTGCTGATGAGGCGGATAAACGTCGATGATACGGTTGACCGTGTCTGCAGCAGATGATGTATGGAGCGTTGAAAGAACAAGGTGTCCTGTCTCGGCTGCGGTAATTGCTGTACTGATAGTATCGAGGTCACGCATCTCTCCGACGAGGATGATATCCGGGTCTTCACGGAGAGCAGCTCTGAGAGCGTTAGCGAATGAGAGCGTATCTTCATGTATCTCTCTTTGGTTGATCATAGACTCACCATGCATATGAAGATACTCGATAGGTTCCTCAAGGGTAAGGATATGACACTTCTTCGACATATTAACATGTCCGATCATGGCAGCAAGTGTTGTTGACTTGCCTGAACCCGTAGGACCTGCTACAAGGATAAGACCACGGGGTCTCATTACCAGTTCCTTGAATACATTCGGCAGACCCAGCTGCTCGCATGTAGGGATCTCATTTGTAATGGTTCTTGCAGCCAGTGCATAAGTTCCGCGCTGCTTAAATAGATTACATCTGAAACGGCTGAAGTTCTCAACAATGTAAGAGAAGTCGATCTCACCTCTCTCGTTCAGATACTGCTGTCTTGATTTGTCGATCATTGACTTACAAAGATACTCGGTATCTGCAGCTGTAAGCGGCTGATTGCCCAACGGCATTAACATACCGTCAACACGAATCATTGGCGGCAATCCTACCGTAATATGGGTATCGGATGCCCCCATCTTTACCGATTCAGCCAAAATCGATTCGATCGATAAACTAAATCCTTCCACGTTAAAAAACCTCCTTATCAGTCAATCGTGTAAGCAACTCTGTTAAGCTCGCTGACCGTCGTGATGCCTTCAAGCACGAGGTCTCTTGCAGAATCCTGAAGCATCTGTGTTCCTTCAGTGATCGCGAGTTCACGCATATCATCCTCGCTTGCTCTCTTCTCGAGCAAAGCCTTCATCTTTCGCGTAATGATAACGATCTCATGAATTGCGATACGTCCCTTATATCCCTTCTCGTTGCAATCCGTGCAGCCCTTACCTCTGTAGAGCTTCTGACCTTCATCAAGTCTCAGGTAATCCTTCTCTGTTTCATCAGGAGCATATGATTCTCTGCAATTTGTGCAGATTCGACGTACAAGACGCTGTGATACAACGCCGACCAGAGCCGACGATACCATGTAAGGCTCAAGTCCCATATCAACAAGACGGTTAATTGACGAAACAGCATCATTTGTGTGGATGGTACTGAATACAAGGTGACCGGTGATAGCAGCTCTCATTGCAATCTCAGCAGTCTCACCGTCACGGATCTCACCGACGAGGATGATATCAGGGTCCTGACGCAAGATAGATCTCAGACCACTTGCGAATGTCATGCCGGCTTTGGCATTAACCTGAACCTGATTAAGACCCGGAATCCTGATCTCTACAGGATCCTCAACAGTGATGATATTAACATCATCTGTATTTTTTTCTGAAAGGAGTGTGTAAAGTGTAGTGGTTTTACCTGAACCGGTAGGACCTGAGATGAGGACAATACCCTGAGGGATCTTTATCATCTTATCGATCATCTCATTATTACGGTCGCTGATACCAAGATACTTTCTGTTCAGGTTAGCATCGTTCTTGGCAAGAATACGGATAACGGTCTTCTCACCTGTAACACATGGAAGAATGGATACACGCATATCCACATTCTCACCGTTAATAACTGTAGTAATACGTCCGTCCTGAGGAATACGCTTCTCTGCTATGTTCATACCGCCCAGGATCTTAAGTCTTGTTGTAATAGCATCCTTGGCTGAAATAGGATTGCTCATTACTTCCTGCATGACACCGTCGATACGGATACGGACTCTGACTCGGTCTTCCAACGGCTCAATGTGAATATCGGATGAACCGGAACGGATCGCATAATCGATCATCGAGTTAACGAGTTTTACAACAGGTGCGCTGTTTACCGCTTCGGAAAGTTCAGAATCATCGTCAAGGCTGTCCTTTGCCAGATCCGCACCCAACTCTTCCGCTGCTTTGGCAGCACTTTCTTTACCATAATTAACCTTAATGGCATCTACTATGGATGAATGCGTTGCGAGCATCAGCGATATCTGATATCCGGTCTGGAACTGCAACTCATCCTCAATAGTAATATTCATTGGGTCATCAATTGCAACGACTAGATAATCATTATCAAAACCTATCGGGAATACAATATTCTCTTCGCAGAATTTCTGTGTGAGCAAAGCCGTAGCCTTGGGATCGACATCAATACCTGACAGATCAATGATCGGATAGTTATACTGGCTTGAGACCGCTCTCAAGATATCGAATTCCGACATCAAGCCACTCTCAACGATTACTTCACCAAGACGCTTTCCGGACTCCTTTTGAATGCTGAGTACTTCTGCAAGTTCGGTAGCATTCAGGAAGCCACTTTCAACCAGAATATCACCTAATCTCTTCATCGAACCCTCCAGATATCGTCAAAAACTAAACGCTTAGAAATGCACACAAAAACAGACAGGCATACATTGCCCAAGCATAGATGTTAGAACTATACAACAGAATCAGAGAAATAACAAGTTTGAAAGACAATCTGCACAAAAAATATTTTTGACAATAAAGTGTCTACAAGATTACATTCTCATCCGGTCCATCCTGTTTATCTATCAGACCGGAAAATGTATAATGTAAATTATTATAATACGAAAATATTTTTGGAGGAATACTAATGTCAGGTCATTCAAAGTGGAGCAATATCAGAAGGAAAAAGGAAGCATCAGATGCGGCCAAGGGTGCAGTATTTACTAAATTTTCCAAAGAGATCGCTGTAGCAGTCAAAGCCGGCGGTCCTGATCCTAACAGTAATTCAAGACTGAAAGTGGTAGTAGCAAAGGCAAAAGCTGCCAATATGCCAAATGATAATATCAACCGTGCAATTAAAAAGGCGGCCGAAGCAGGCGAAGGTGATGATTATGAAGAGATCACATACGAGGGTTATGGACCTGCCGGAGTAGCTATCATGGTCAAGACCTTAACAAATAACCGCAACCGTACAGCCGCAGACATCAGACATATTTTTGATAAAAACGGTGGCAATCTTGGTGTTGACGGTTCCGTTTCTTTCCTATTTAATGAGAAGGGTACTATTTTGATCTCCAAAGAAGAATATGAGGATGAGGATCAGGTCATGGGTGATGCTCTCGACTGCAGAGCTTCTGATTTTGACAGCGATGAAGAATTTTACATAATTTCCACCTCCACTTCTGATTATTATGAAGTTAGAGATGCTATCGAAGCAAAAGGTTATTCCATTGCCGATTCAACTCTCGGACCTGTTGCAATGACTACAGCCGAAGTAACTGATCCCGATGCCATTGCAAGTCTCGAGAAGATGCTCGATATGATGGATGAGAACGAGGATATCCAGGAAGTTTTCCATAACTGGAACGGTTAAAGGTTTTAAGATTTGGACAACACAGGCGACTCAAGGCAGGAACAGGTTGTATCAGAAAGCGCACCGGTAGCGCGTAAGACTTTATTGTCTGAATTCAGGGGAACGCTAAGACGTACCGGCAGAACCGGAACGTCTGCTCAAACAACAGGCAATGATTATTCAGCGCAGAACTTTGAACGTAATACTGAACTCATCCTTTCAAATGAGCAACTCACACGCGAAGTTCTGTCCAATATTGCTGTTATTGCATTTGTCGGCTCTTCCGGAACCGGAAAAAGCACACGCGCAATAAAAGTTGCCAGAGACAACAATATCCATTACATAATCGATGACGGACTCCTGATCAATGGCAGCAGGATCGTTGCCGGCACTTCGGCAAAAAAAGCTCCGACCAAGATGGAGTCTGTCAGACAGGCAATATTTGTTGATCCCACAAGATCTTCCGTTATGCGCCGCGCATTGATCGAATCTATGCCCAGAGCCCTTATGATATTGGGAACATCTGATTCCATGCTCGATAAGATCTGCGATAATCTTTGGCTCAACCGTCCATCTATGCTTATAAGGATCGAGGACGTCTCTACCGAAGAGGAAAGGCGTCTGGCGCGCAATACCAGAGTAACTGAGGGAATGCACACGATTCCTGTTCCGAGTATGGAGATCAAGCATGAGTTTTCCGGTTATTTCTCTGATCCTTTCAGTAAACTCAGGCAGAGATTTGACAGGGAACGCGGGGTTGCTCCGCTGGCTCCGGATTCTGACAGAACAGTAGTAAGACCTACTTTCTCTTCTCTCGGTTCTTATTCAATATCAGATGAAGCTATTCTTGATCTTATCGAGATAGTCCTCAAGGATGTTCCAGGATTTGCCGAAGTTATCTCGTTCAGGACTGAGAAACAGACTTATGGCGTTATGATAAGCCTTGATCTGGCGCTCTACTATGGCTACGATGCGCAGAAAGTATTGGAAACGGCTCAACAGCGTGTTGGAAGCGCAGTTGAAGAATTTACATCTATTACGATGAACAGTGTAAATGTAAGGGCAAGCAGACTTATTCATATGTCGAAGCCTGCTCAAACGGAGGTTATCTGATGGAAAAAATATATATGATCCCTGTTAACGATGCCTATAATGAACATTCCGGATGTCCGGTGTGCAGGCTTCGTGACAGAGCTGAAAATAATTATCTGGAGTATTATCTGGGACCGTCATTGATGGAACCTGATACACGCAAGATAACCAATAAGACTGGTTTTTGCCCGGTTCATATGGGTAAGCTAAATAAGGCAGTAACCAACCGCTTGGGACTGGGTCTTGTAATGCATACGCATCTTAAGGATTTTAATGAAGAACTTAATCCCAGACTTAAAGCTTCAATTCCTGCCAAAGCAGGACTTCTTAAAGGAAGAAATTCCGATTACAAGCAAAAGCTTAATTCTGTCGCAGATCTTATCGACAGACGCATTGAATCATGCCCTATCTGTGACAATCTCAATGATGCTATGGGACATTACGTTGAGGTTATCTGCTGGATGTTTTCTCATGACAAAGAATTCAAGGAAAAGTTTATTCAATCAGAATTTCATTGCCTTCCCCACACGTCATTACTTTTGAGACAGGCTGCCAGGTTATCTCAAAATGAAGCATCTGACTTTGTTGATGCACTTTATTCCAACAATTCAGCTACATTTGAGTCTTTAATATCTGACGTCGAATATTTTACTTTGAAATTCGATTACAGAAACACAGACAAGCCGTGGGGAACAAGTAAGAATTCTATTCAGCGTTCGATGCGGTTCTTATCTTCAGACGGGAGAGACTTCGATGAACAGCAAAACAAAAAACAATCTTGATTATAGCGAAGCCCAACTATTTCAGTATTCAGATAACACGGTAATCGATGTAGAAACTGAGAAGGAAGAAGACAACTCCTCTTCTAAATATATATTAATTAAGCATGATTACTATTCTTCAGATTCTGATCATGGGCGGGAAATGATGAGCGCTTTTATCTCATGTCTCTGTGAATCACAATTTGACAGGATCGTTATCTATCTAGTTGATCGCGGAACTGCGCTACTAAATATGGATAATCCGCTGTTTACTGATATGAAACGTCTAGTCAACAAGGCTGAAATCGTTATTGCCGATGAAGAGAGTGCTTCGCAATATGACTTAAATCTATCCGATAATCCGAAGATAATAACCCGTTCATTCAGATCGATTGCTGAAGACCTTATCTATCTTTCAGATTTATTCGTGCTAGAATAATTCACTTTTGAACATAATCGTTAATTCAACATAAATAACGCCCGGAAGTCAATCTCACTTCCGGGCGTAACAGTTTGGATTAATTAAATCTTCCAAAATCAACTATTAATAATAGTAAACGATGTTAGCAACTTGATATTTGGTCTTTGCTTCAACATATCGCTCTGGTGTAGCAGCTCCACCACCGGGTGCTGGACAATACGGCATTTGCATCGCTCCATCAGAGTTGTTTCCACCTGCAAAATAATCAGCTTCAATTCGACCATAAATCAAAATCTTATATTCACTGCTATTGGAGTTAGAAACAGTTTTTCTGAAAGATGAACCACCATACATTCCGACATAGGCCTCAATAGTCGTACTGTCAGAAACACAGAATGTATTTGTTCCATCTGATCCACCTACACCATAGATGTAAATACAAGGTCTATTTCTTCCATCGTAATACTTTGAAAAAGTAAGTTTCTCAGGATTATTACTATTAAACGATTGAGCTGTCGTAAAATTATTTATATTTGTATCTGGATCTTTATATTCTATTTCTTCTCCACCATCGTCTACTGTATGGCAACGATCTGTATTCTTTACATAATTGGCAATTGTTGCTGCAGTTGTGCAGCCATCACGTTGAACAGATATAAAACCACATCCTGCAAGACAATCATTTCTTCTGAATTGTGCATCGCCACCAGTTGGAGAACTAGGACTGCAATCAAAATACATATTTGCACCAGGTTCAAGAACAAATATTACTGGACGGTTAGGATTGGCATTATATACAGCAAAAACTATATCGTTAATAAAGTAGTCACCCTCAGAAAAATAGAAGCGGTATTCTGTATCACTAGAACCATCTATACATATTACTCTCGGAGAAGAAGTATTTTTACTAGATGAAGACGTACCAGGTGTAAACCTGTATGTGCCTGCAGGACAATTCCAATAGAAACCATCTGTAGTACATTTACTATTTATCTGCGACCAGCTAATAGTATGTGTTGTATCTGTTTCGTTGAAAGTCTCATCGTCCGTACCATAATATCTTAATGGATACTTCAAAACCTGCATATCATGATCAGCTACCTCTCCGGCAGGATGATAAACAGAACTTATAACATTTCCATTACTATCAAATATCTTCTCATATTCGTCATTTAAAAGAGTCTCACCGGATGATATTACCTTAACATCACCGTTCATATTCTTGAACCGGACATGTGCACTCTCAGGAAAAGCTTCGAGACTGCTATTTAAATTCTTATATTTGTTAACATGATTAGTAAGATCCGTACTTAATGAAGTACCAGAACTGTAACTAGTCCAATTGGCATCACGTTTGTCATTGTCACCAGCCGTATAAGAAGGATTAACATTAGTTACAGATGTAAGAATAGTACCGTCAGACTTCATAAAATACAGATTTTTACCTGTTATCGCCTTTCTTGCAAAGTTTTGATCAAGTTCTGACCACTCTCCAGTACAATTCTGAACTAATCTTCCTATAAATACTATATTTTCAGAACTAATATTATTCCAACCGTTTGCTCTGGTATTCTTAAAAGTGCCCTGAGTGCTGGAATCTCCATTACCGGAACCAACACTATAAATATCACCATCTATTTTACCTATAACAGAACCATCAGGATCAAAGAAGGAATTTTGAAGCAGTACTATGTTACCCTTATATTCATTGGAGTCTGCGCCAAAATTCGCTGCAGTAGGAGTACTACCGTCTGAGGCAAAAACAACATCAGAATAGAAAACAGCACTGGATGTAGTATCGTTTGAAGTACCTCTGATCATGACTATATTATCCAAAATCGGGTCGCCCGCTTCTTCTCTCTCCTTCTCAAGTACCGGATCAACCATTCCAAGACCCATAGTGAAACGCAACTGTGTAGAAGCTACGCCGTGACCAGAATCAACCGGGAAAACAAATCCGCCTGAAGGTGGCTGTGGATCCGTCTCAGTCTTAGGAACAAGCGAGACTCTCATATTCTCAACTTCGTTACCTATTGTTGTGGTAATCTCGCATATAACAAGATCCTTTGCATCCTGATGTCCGGTCGGATAATAAACATCGAGATAGGTGCTATTCTCATTATCAGTAGAGGACATACCCGGAACTCCGTCCATGACCATCCTGATTTTTTGACCAGGGTCCGTGTGAGCACCGTTAGGACCTGTTCCATTCGGAATATCATTGAGCAATGCTTCCAACTGCTTGTCCGTAAACTCCTGCATCTCAAGAGCTTGATAGAAAGCCTCGAAAGCTGAAGTGCAGGTAAGTCTTGCCTGGCTTGACATCGCCGTATCATACAGACGGTTTCTCGTAGCCTGGGTAAGGATCAAAGCCGATGAAATGAAGATCATGGCAAGCGCTAAAATGAGAACAACAACAATAAGTATCGCACCCTGCTTGTCCTTCTTCGCCTTAACTAATCTTTTAATCATAAGAAGCACCTTCCTTATGTTTATTATCTGAAGTTACTTTTTTTATTGAGTCCGGCGGGAATACCTCGCGCAGTTCTCCCAATTTTCTAAGCCTATTTTATGACATAACATTTTAAATTTCAACAGAAAATTCTAAGTTTGCTAACTTTTTTTACATAGTTTGTTAACAATTCGTTCATAAACTATGTTTCTTTTTCCTCTTCTTCGGGAACCGGAACAGGTTTTCCTTTCTCACCGTACTTGTCATATTCCTCTTTTTTTGATGCTACGAGCCAGTAATCATTCTGTGTGGCAAAACGCAGAACGGAAGCTGCGTAGTAATTTCCTTCTTTGTTTTTCTTTACTCTTGTTCTTGAGAAAAGCTCTCCGTGTTCCCCGCACTCAAGCAGAGCGTACTGGGATTTGCGGATCCTGAAAGAAGGAATCTTAACTGAAAGTTTCTTACCGCAAAGCGGGCAGTCGGTCATGAATTTCCCTGATGTTGCAAAAGCACTCATACTATCCAGGCATTCCGGTCCGACAAAACTGAAATCCGAAGGAACATCAGGGTCTATAGAAGAACTTGATATTGCGGAAATAACCGCTGAAGGCTTGTTATGCTTGAATATCTCTTCAAATACCGCACCCGTATAATGAGCATCCGCTGTTGCACTATGGAATATCTCATTCTTATCTATCTTATAAAAATCCACTGCAGCCTCTACACTTCTCTGCATCCCCTGAAGTCCGGCAAACAAGGAGAAGATCGGCTGAAGATCAAGGAAAAACATATTAAGTTTTGGATCAAGGCCGAAGAATTCCAGATTCATCTTGAGCATGGAAGGATCCGAACTTCCCCACCCTACTAGGATAGCATCTCCGCAAAACTCCCTGAATCTTGAATAAGCCTCTTTGAAAGGAATACCGTTCAAAAGATCGGCATTTTTCTTGTGGGTCACCTTCTTAACATGGTAATGAAGTTTTGTATATTTTACCGGAGTTATATCCTCTGAGAATGAATCCTTATAAATCAATTCGCCGTTATCATAGATATATTTCAGAGCACCGATCTCTATGATCTCACCGGTAAGACTGCTGACTTCAAATGGATATTCCTTGCCGGGTATCGGCTGATTCCATTCCATATCAAATACGACAAACTCTGTGCCGTCCGTTATCTTCCTGCTAAGCATTCGCGCCTGTCCCTTCGCCTGTAACTTTTTCTTTTTTATTATAACTTTGAAATAATGGAATTGCGATAAGACAGAGCGCTGTAAAGCTGCTTATAACAACGCCCGGGATTAAACCTGGTGAGCTTCTGCCGACCGTGACAGCAACACTGTCTTCGTTGTTACGTACAAATGTTACTGAAAGTTTTCCTGAGAACCCGAATGTATCACAGGACAGCCCGTTGACCGTGATCTTTGTATCATCATATGCAAAAGGCAGGATAAGAGTGCATGTTCCGTCCACATTCCTGACATCAACATCAAAGCCTGAACCTCTGACATCACCCGATAACGCTCTCATTGCCTCAAGTGCTGTCCCGTTGATCTTGTAAAGTGAAATGCGGCATGCATCCTCTCCGTCAGAACCAATCATAAACTTCAGGGATATCTCTCCGGAACCGGATTCAATTTCTGTAAGGAAAGGAGCAGTAAACACCTTCTCAGATGGCCCGTTTGGAGAATCAAACGCAATATCAGCACCGTTAACGGCGTTGCAGTATATGAATAATCTTTCCCCCGGCTCCATTATAAAGGGACTGAACGACAGTTCATTTGATCCTTCATTTAATAGGAATATACCGGGATCTTCCTGCATTGCGGTCCTCTTATCTGAAGACTTCAGATATATCTCTTCAAACAGTTTCTCCCCGGAAGATCTGACTGATATGTAGTTGAGACTGTCTATGAGAGAATCTCCGGGCTGAGCATTGTTAATATCTGCAGGAACAAGCAGGTATTTATCACTGTTTCCGAAAACCGGAATCTCAAGCTCACTGTCGTAAATCAGATTTTCGGCTGTCTGACTGCCATTATCAACTTTAAAGTATTCTTCCGCGGCTTTTTTCTGGATGGAGTTATTAAACATTATAAAAGCGGTATTAACTCCGACAAATGCAAAGACTGCGGCCAATAGCACATATTTCGCTTTATGCGGAACCTTTCCGCCTGCAACTGCATATACAAGAGATGCCTCAAGAACGATTCCAAGGAATGTGGATATCACGATGGAACTTGCTAAAGACGTGCCTGATGTTGAATTGCCTGACATTACAAGGAAAAACAGCGGGATTAGGCACATTGCTATGTATTCACCGCGTTTGAGACTTCCGGTGTTCTTAAGTCCGATCCCCGCAATAAAGAAAAGAATAATCTCAAGGCAGATCAGTCTTGAAGCAATAAACACCGAGGATGTTCCAAATATGCTTACCGTCTCATTGACAAACGAAGAACAGCACATGATGTGGAAAACAGATGCGGTCACAGCTGACGCGACCTTGAGCCTTACAGGGATTCTCTCATTCAGTGCAAAGGCAATAACTGCAATAAGTGTCAGTATGCCGACATAGAACAAGGGAGCTGCGTTCTTGTAAATGCTTCCGGAGCGCAGCAGAAACGTTCCCCGTATCAGTTCGAAAACCGTATACGATACCTTTGCATTCTTAAAACTTTCAGATACATTGATATCTATCTTCATCGAAAGCAATCCTGGCAGTACAAATGCAGATGACAGCAGAAGTCCGGCTATCAGTCCGCCGATAAGCTTAAGCCATGAGGTGATGGCCATTTTGAAAGTACTGTATAGACTGATACACATTAACAAACCTGTAAACACCATGGCGGGAATGCCGGTAATTACTCCGAATCCGCCGGATATGGCAAGACCTGCCGAAGAAATACAGACAAGAATATATGACTTCCACGTTCTCTTTTGCAGATATGAATCAAAAGAGGACATCACTACCGGGATCATTACCGCCATATTCATAACTGAGGCAAACTGAGCCGTAAATACTATCTGCGAAGAGAATGTGTACATGACAGCAAGGAGCGCCGAGAAAAACCGCGAGAGCTTTATATGCTTGGACATAAAGTAATACATAGCGGAACAGCAAAGACCAAATCTTATGTAATAACCGGTGAGAAGAACGGTTTTCGCTGCAGCCTGAGGCAGGATCAGGGCAAGATAAAAGAAGAGATCCGTATGAACAAAAGTCAAAAGTCTCCATATTCCGGATGAAGAATTACCGGAATGTATAAGGTTTATATCTTCAACTGCAAGATCGATCCCCCTGAGGATATTCCTGCTCATCTCCCCGCTGCGCATTGATATCCCTGTTGGGAGTATCTGACCCGGTTCTGTCTTAAGTCCAACATTAAGAGCTATGAAAGCAATAGCCACTGAAGCCAGGAAGCAGAAGGCCACCCCGGTTAAGTGTTCAAGTTTTCCTTTGGTTTTAATCATCTGTCACCTCCGGATCATCCATGATCTCAGAGACGGGCACTTCCTCGATAACCTCTTCAGGATCAGCTTTGTTGCTGTCTCCATTCACTTGAGCAGCCTGCTCCGCTTCTTCCTTTTTCTTCCTGTGCTTACTGACTAAAGCCGGAACGATAATTAGTACCGCAATAAAGAAAACTGATACAACGCTTATGATCAGACCTGTTCTGAACCCGGCAGGAGAATATATAAGCCTGACATCATGACTGCCCTTATCAAGTCTTATACCCATAAGAGCGTCCTGTACAGGAACGATCTCCGCAGTCCTTCCATCCACTTCAGCAGTCCAGCCTTCCGCATAAGGAATTGTAAGGAACAGAAGTCCATCTTCCCTGACATCGATATGGCCCGTCAGTGAAGTGGAATCATAAGATGTGACCTCGAGCTGTTCATCCGCAAAGGTCTCAAGCATATTATCATAGCCCTGCCTGTCAAGCTGGTAGCCATAGACAAATATGGAGGAACCTGGTGATTCCTGATATTTTACTGTCAGCTCCATCGGCGTTCCGTCAAATATACCCAATGTGATTATCTGGTAACTTCTGATCTCGAATTTTCTTACCTGATCACCGACAGTTACAGTCGCATTGCCGCCTTTCTGGGCATTGGCATAAACATAAACGTCTGCGCCTATTTCAGCATCATCGACGGTAAGCTTAAACGAATAATCGTTACCGGGCGCGCTGCTGGCCGAACTGAAGACTACCACCTCAGCCCGCTTGTCGGTTGTGGTAAGGCCGCTGGCCGCATTATCGGGAACAAGAGCAACCGGTTTGTAAACATTTCCGGCACCCATGCTGGTTATCCATTCGTTTGTCTTATCAAACACATCGAGATTATTTGTATAATCCGGAGCGTAACCGATCACTGCCGTATCTGTCATGAATCCAACACTTAACGCGTCAGGATTGCCCTTTGATGAGATAACATCATCTTTATATTCCTCTTCGAAAAGCGCAGGAACGGTTTGAGTCTTATCAATCTCGATCAGGTTCCTGACACCGAGCAATGTGGCGGTAACACGCGTGAGACCGGCATTACGGAGTCCGTTGATGTTGTTATTGTGGAAACCGTAATTCCTCATATATTTAACAAAGCTTTCCCTCGCCGTTGACGAGAATATCGACAGTCCCTTAACGTTATAAAGAGACTGGAGATCGCAGACGTTGTTAGGGAAAAGTTCGGATCTCTCGAAGTTCATATGACCTTCTGTTCCCTCAACCTCTGCCGCATAGGAAGACACTTCACTCTTGTTTTTGCCGTACGGGGCATAACTCGTAAAACCTTCGTGATAGCACACAAGACCTATCGAGATGAGCGATGCCGCAAACATTTCGATCATCATGGTAACTGTGAGCAATGTCTCACAGAAAAATTCACTTTTCCGCGAATTGATATTGCTGACAGTATGAAGAGCTGCCCCCTGGATTATAAGGAACAGGAGCGTAACCCCGATTTGAATGTAGCCTTCATTACCTGAACCGAATTTCTCAAACAGGATCAGAAAAGCTGTGGTGCTCAACACAGCTCCCGTAATATACCGTGAACCGAGACTCCGTATCCGCCTTATTGTCAGGAATCCAACAAAAACTAAGAGAAAACTCATAAGGAAGGATTCCCTGTATGGTATCTGATTCGGGAAATGCATTCCGTGCCAGATAAAGTTAAGTGTCCGGTTGGTAAAGCTCAGATACATAATCCCGATGAGCGTTCCGAAAACTATCTTATGCTTGAGCTTGATGCCCGTTCTTGACGGCAGCAGGAAGAATAAAGGCAGCAAAAGCGCAACCACCAGTCCGCTGTAAACATTTGCCATTCCGTCTCTGATATTGGGGTTTGCGGCAACCATCAATCTTCCGAAGAAATCGAAAAGATTGGTCTGCAGAGCATAATCCATCTTCAGCTTGTCACCAGTGGCAGAACAGTTCTTGAGTATCAGATATGTTGGTACAGTAATAGCTGCTGAAGCGCCTGCCGCAAGTATGCTCGATACGGCAAAACGCATTGCTGCTCCAATAAATGTCTTAAAGCAGAGTCTTCCCTTATCGCCCTTTGGCTTCTCACGCGAAAACAGGCAGATATAATACGACGGCGCGAAAAGCACCAGAAACAGACACAGGAAGTAACCGGCATAGTAGTTGCTGACTATAGCAACAGCCAGTGATACCGCATAAAGACCGCATTTCCGCTCAACAAGAAGCTTTCTGAGACCCAGCATTATCAGCGGAAGCAAAACCACCGCATCACACCACATGATATTCCAGAAGAATGAGATGAACCATCCGCATAAAGCATAAGAGGAACTGAACACAACAGTGATGTTGTCTATCCTCCTGTTGTCGTTGGCGGAAAGGAACATGAGCATGAATATTGAGGACAGACCCGCACGTAGGCATGTTACAAAGCCAATAAACACCGGCATGGTCTTGGCATCAAAGAACAGGGCAAAGATATTCAGAGGACTTGCCGCATAATTGGCATAAGCAGCCAGGTATTCCTGTCCCAGACCGTCATTCCAGCTGTAGAAGATAGACTCACCCGCCAGAACCTTATCCCTGAAAGCTACAAGGAAAGGACAATACTGGTGATACAGATCAACTGTAAGGATAGTTCTCTCGCCAAAAGGATAACAGCCGGTCACCGCAAATGCGGCAAGAACGGTAAGCGTAGGGAACAGAAATGCCAGAAGGAACTGTGGCCAATATTCTGCCAGGCGGGCTAAAGTGCCACTCTTTTCTCTCAGTATTGGACTAACTTTACCCACATATAACCCCTGCATATTATTATTCTTAGATTACAAACGTGTTAATAATAGCATACTTTGCAATAGTTGTTTCTTCTTTTATGGTAAAGTGTCTTTAACCTATGTCTCATTATAAAGGGGAGAATTAATGAAGGGTAAAAACAGGAAAGATAAAAATGAGAATAAATCTGCCCGTGTGCCGGTGGTAAACGAGCAGGCTATAAATCCGGATATTGAGGAGTCTTCTGATATCAATAATGCAGTTGATTCTGTGGAAGAACCAAAGAAAAGCGTCACCTTAAATGATCTTGCGGATATAGATCCGGAACTGCTTACAGGAAAACCCGGTGATACTGCGATTGTTCCTGATCTTCCGTCTCTGCCGGAAAGCAAAAACAGCAAAGCTGAAGATGACACGCCAAAAAACGAAGAAATTCCAACCGAGATAAACCTCGACATAAATGAGGCGGCACTGGAGCAGGGTAAACGCAGACGCAACGCAGGCATCCTCTTTGTTCTGTTTGGGGTCTTATGTGTAATTGCCGTAGCCATTGCTTCTTTTGCGATAGACACAGGAATGGATGAATCATTCAAGAGTCCTCTTACCGTCAATGGAAGAGATGTCTCAAGCGGTGAATTCAGTTTTATGTATCACTATGAACTGTTAAGCGAAGGCGTCGATCTTTTCGCTGCAGACACAGAAAAAATGCTTGTATCACCTTATCTTGACGATGAGAACTTTGCAACTTACCGCGACTATTTCCGTTACGTTACCGCACAGGATATCCAGAAGACCGAGATTCTCTACGATGACGCCACTGCTAACGGATTTGAGATTGAGAAGGCTCACTATGAGCGTGCCAATGCTTATATCAACTGGCTCAAGGCCAAGGCCGATGAGCTTGGTGTTCCTCTGGACACATACATCAAGGGCGTTTTCGGAAGCCAGGTTGATGAGCAGATAATAATCAATACGCTCGCCCGCAAATACTTTACTGAAGATTATGCTGAAGGCGAGAAACTCATTCAACTGTCTGCTACTGATGAACAGGCTGAGAATGCATACAGCAAATCCAGAAACATCTACGATCTTGTCAGTTACAAGATCCTGAGGATCACATATGAGCAGAGAGACCAGGCATTTATCGACACTGCCAATCTCCATGCCCAGAAGATCATAGATGCTATGGATGGTGATCCTTCAAAGTTCGAGAAATGCGCCTCGAAATATTTTTCAGGTGTTGCTGCAAACACGCTTTCCGAAACAGATTCCACACTTATAGCAAACAACAGATTCGAAGATATCACCCATATGGATTTCAGAAGATGGCTGTTTGATGAATCAAGAGTCCCCGGAGATGCAACCATAATCCCTGATGAGGACGGTTTCCCCATTATCCTTGTATTTGTCTCAAGAGACCGTATGGCTGAGAAGCTCCGCAACTGCTATATCATCACAGTAAACGGACAGATGAACGATGACATGGTTCCGGACGTGGCTGCCACACAGGCGCTTGGTCAGGAGATCTTCGATTATATCGATGATGCTGACAGCTGCAACGAGATAGAAAACCTCTATAACGATTACATTCTTGCCGGCGACCTGGCTGTAGTTCATGACAATCAGATCTACAAGGCCAAGTATTCGGGAACTCTTGCAGAATGGATCTTCTCACCTGAACGCAAATTGGGAGACAAGACCCTGATCGAGAACAGCGGAACATTCTATGTCGTTTACTATGTTTCCGAGTCTCCCAATCCTGAATGGTATGACAGAGTTAACAGTTTCCTTAGAATGAACAACTACAGGGTATATATTTCAATCAAGTCAGATGAATATACCTGGGAATTCCACGAAGACGGACTTGCCCAGATTAAAGACGTTCCGTAAAACGGACGTCACATACCTGAGGAAAACTGCTGGACCAATACTACGACAATTGCGAAAACAAATGTCAGGAGCATAGCCGCGATCAAAATCCAGGCCAGTATCTTAGTTCCTAACTTCTTGTTGCTGTTTCCGCTGCTCATAAATATACATCCTTAATATATTGTCGCTATTACTGATAGTCAGCACTGTCACCAATCGTTAATGGCAGGGTTATCTCCTTGCCATCACGCTCGACAACAAAATCAATTACATCGCCAACCTTATGTGAATCGCGCACCTTAATAATATCACCGGTCTCTCTAATTTCAACACCGTCAATTGATATGATCCGGTCTCCGATCATTAACCCGGCTTTCTCGGCAGGACCATCCTTGACCAGTTCAGCAGCATATGTCCCGCCCAGTGCTCCATAATAAGATGTATCAGGCACATACTTTAATGACACTCCGAGATATGGACGGTTAACCACTTTTCCGTAGTTGATTATACTCTCTATAACTTTTTTTACTGAATTGACAGGAATTGCAAAACCAAGATTCTCGGATGTGGTCGTAATGATCTTTGAGTTTGTGATACCTACCACTTCACCAAAGGAATTGATAAGCGGACCACCACTGTTTCCCGGATTGATCGCAGTATCAGTCTGGATTATCTCCATATAATATCCGTTGCGTGTTATCTCTCTTGAAGGCGCGGAAATAACACCGGCCGTTACTGTATCATCCAAAGTACCCATTGCATTACCGATCGCAATAGCAAGCTCACCCGCCTGAAGCGTGGAGGAATCACCCAGTGTTACACAAGGAAGTTCCTTGTCAGACTTTACTTTAAGAACCGCAATATCCGTCTGGGAATCGCTTCCGATTACCTCAGCCCTTACCGGCTGCTCCTCATCTGGAAGAATGACCGTAACGTAATAAGTGCTTACAGACTCATCAGCAAGAACAACAACATGACGGTTGGTTACTATATATCCGTCACTAGTGATGATAAATCCTGAGCCTGATCCGATCCTGGTCTCTTTACTGTTATCAACACTGATTATGCTCAAGGATACAGTAGCAGGGCTTACTTTCTTAACAATATCAACCGTTGACATTCTTGTCTTATCAGGATCGGACACCGAAGCAGCTTCTTCCAGAGAAAACCACGGTTCAGGCAATTCACCGTCCGGAGTGTCCCTTACTGCCGCCGTTCCTTCTCCGGTTCCTGAACTGGTATTTGACTTGATGCTCCTTGTATATGAAAGGATCCCTTCCAATCCGCTGTTGAGCCTGAAGATGTAAATGGTCTGAAATCCCGAGAACATTACACTTGCCAAAAGAATTACCGAAAGGATAATAACCGTCAAACGGTATTTCTTCTCCTTTGCGGAATTCCTTTGAATTATTTCCCGTTCATATTTCAATAAGTCATTGATATATTCATTGTTAATCTTTTCATTCCCATTATCCATTAGCTTATACCTCTTGCCCAACCGGTCATATGATCGATAATCTTAACACACGCCTGTTATTCTATCCCTGACGCTCCACATATTTTGGTCGATTTTGCATCAAATCGCAAGCAATCATAGTGTCAGAATAGAGAGATACTCTCCCCGTTCATAAGCAGATGCTCAGAATCACCAAGGGCGAGCGAACCGCCGGAGATGTCAAGACAATACCTTGTCAGTTCATTCAGAGAGCCCTCCGGAACGACAATATCAAAGGCAACATCCTGTCCGTAGTCCACATTTTCGACTTTCCATCCGGACTGTGAAGCCCTTCGTGACAGCATCTCGAAAACCGGGTAGGAACAGCGCGTTCTCCATTTCAATGCAGAAACAAGCGCGACGGGATCACCGTCAGCCAAAGCCTGCCTTCCGCTGTCCTGATATGCTCTCTTAAGCCCGCCTTTACCCAGAAGCGTTCCTCCGAAATATCTGGTAACACAGACTAAAGTATCAGTAAAACCGTTTGAATTAAGCAATTCCAGCAAAGGCTGTCCTGCAGTTCCCTGCGGCTCACCATCGTCGCTGGATTTCTGTCTGGAGGCTTCTCCTCCAGTCACCCATGCATAACAAAGATGTCTGGCATCCGGATACTTCCTGCGTTCCTCTGCCAGATACTCAGAAGCTTCTTCAGGAGATGAAATATGAAAACTCCTGCCGATAAAGACCGATCTCTTAACTTCGATCCTTGAATCACCGGTTTTGCTCAGGGTAACATTCGGGCTCAATCCTTAATGCTCTCCCTGTATTTCTGGTAGGCCATCATCAAAAGAGATTTGTCCTGGCTGTAAGTAATCTCCTCCAGAGCCTTTGAGATCTCTATAAACCTGCAGTCAACAGTTCCGGAATCAGGAAACGCCTTGCATTCTTCGCTCCCGGACACCATTACAAACCAGGAGATATTATTATGGACAGGCTTTCTTCTGGTAATGGAATAAAACTCATAATTGGTCTTGCCGCAGGGTGCAATGACCTTGGCATCGACACCGGTCTCGAATTTAATACGTTCCCTGGCAAAATCAGACAGACTCAGGTCACTGTTGATCTTAACGGCACCTTTAGGAAAACCCCATTCCTGCTTATCATTACAGACAAGCAAGACCTTATCACCTTTGAAAACGATTCCGCCTGAGCAATTTCTGACGATCATAACCAACCTGCTTCTAATAAAATTCCATTATTTATTAGATAATTTTATCACAGGTTACCTGCGGATTCACTTATCAAAGCCATATATGCCAATATGTTCAGGGTTATTTGTTCTTTTTGAGGCAGGTCTGTATAATTGTCCTATGTCAAATAACAGCAATACAAACGGGATTACCGGTAATGACGAGATCATGAAGCTCAAAAGGATCATTACGATCCTTTTATCGGTATCAGCGATACTTGCAGTCGTAATGATCACTCTTGGTGTAATCAAGATCATCAACTATACAAAAGCTGACGACTCTTCAGGGAGCATCCCGATCACGGCTACTCTGGTCTCCACAGAGGCTACCTATACTGAACCGGTCGTTTATCACACAGAACAACTGGAAGCTTCACCCCTTGCAGACAGTTACTGGCGTCCTCTTCCCGAACTTACGGAAGACCAGATCATTGTTCCTGAACATGTTGAGGTCAAGGCTTTGTATATCGGTTCGGGATCTGCACTCTCAAAAGCTATCGACCTTTGCAATAACAGCGAACTCAATGCCATAGTAATAGATCTTAAGAATGAATACGGTCTTCCCTACATGTCAAAGGTTCCCACAGCCAAAGAGATCGGCTATGTCTGGGACGCATATGATCTTGATGCCGTTATCGAAAAGTGCCACGACAACAATATAAGAGTTATCGGAAGGATCGTATCATTTAACGACCAGGTCGCTGCCCAGCACTTCCCTGAGAGAGCGATTCAGGATGCTGACGGTAATGTGGTCCAGTTCAGCAACGAAGGCAATAAACCATTCTTAAGTCCATATAATACGGACAACTGGGATTATCTCATTGCGATCGGTACAGAAGCTGCGGAACACGGAGTCGATGAGATCCAGTTCGACTATGTAAGATTCCCGGCCGGAGCCACCAAGAATAAGGTCAAGCCATATTATGGCGAAGAAGGACAGTTTCCGTCCAAATCCGAGGCAGTCAACAGATTCCTTCAGGAAGCTAGGATAAGGATCCAGGATACTTATGGTGTGCCGGTATCGGCGGATATTTTCGGAATAGTGCTGACATCAGAAAGCGATGCCGCAATAATCGGTCAGGATTTTGCAACTCTCGGTATGACAGGGATCGATTCCTGCTGTCCGATGGTATATCCTTCCCACTATGCTTTGGGAACAATGCTCGCCGGACATGTCTTCAAATATCCGGATAAGGAACCTTACCTGATGGTTTACAGCGTTCTTCACGAATGCCAGGCAATTTATAAACAGCCCGGATTTACGGCTGTAAGGCCTTATCTTCAGGCTTTCACCGCATCCTATATCGGCAAGGGAAATTATATCGAATATGGTTACAGGGAAATAAATTCACAGATAAAGGCTATTCAGGATCTCGGGATCAGGGAATTCATTCTTTGGGATCCTTCATGCAGATACCCTTCAGGTTCCTACGACGGCAATATGTCGGTCGAGACAGATTGAAACATAACGTTTCTAAGCATAGAATATATAAATTATTTATATAATGCTGAATAAGCGGTAACAAACGAGAGGTGACGACATGCTTGACATTAAATTCTTACGTACAAATCCTGATATCGTAAAGCAAAACATCAGGAACAAGTTCCAGGACGATAAACTTCCCCTGGTCGATCAGGTCATAGAACTTGATAAGGAATTCCGTGAGAGCAAGACACGTGCTGAGTATCTGAGATCACAGCGCAACAAGATCAGCAAGCAGATCGGTGCTCTTATGGGACAGGGTAAGAAAGAAGAAGCTGAAGAGGTCAAAAAGCAGGTCACCGATATGGCCGATGAGCTCGAGGCTCTTTCCGCAAAGGAAACAGAACTCGAGGAAGAGATCAGAAAGATAATGCTCGTTATCCCGAATATTATCGATCCGTCTGTTCCTATCGGCAAGGATGATTCAGAGAATGTAGAGATCGAGAAGTTCGGCGAGCCTTTTGTTCCGGAATTCGAAGTTCCCTATCATGTAGATATCATGGAAAAACTGGATGGAATCGAACTCGATCAGGCCAGAGAAACATCCGGCAACGGTTTCTATTATTTAAAGGGTGATATCGCCAGACTTCACTCCGCATGCCTCTCTTATGCACGCGACTTCATGATCGACCGCGGATTCACATATTACATTCCGCCTTACATGATCAGATCTTCAGTTGTTACAGGCGTTATGAGCTTTGCTGAGATGGAGAATATGATGTACAAGATCGAAGGCGAAGACCTTTATCTCATCGGCACATCAGAGCACTCCATGATTGGAAAGTTTATTGACACGATCACTGATGAGGATAAGATGCCCCAGACGCTCACCTCCTACTCTCCCTGCTTCCGTAAAGAAGTCGGAGCTCACGGTATTGAGGAGCGTGGTGTATACAGGATCCACCAGTTCGAGAAACAGGAAATGATCGTTGTCTGCAAGCCTGAAGACTCCATGACATGGTACAACAAACTCTGGCAGAACACTGTTGACTACTTCCGTTCACTCGATATTCCGGTACGAACACTCGAGTGCTGCTCCGGAGATTTGGCTGACCTTAAGGTTAAATCCTGTGACGTTGAAGCATGGTCACCCAGACAGAAGAAGTATTTCGAGGTTGGTTCATGCTCTAACTTAGGCGATGCACAGGCAAGACGTCTCAAGATCAGGATCAGAGGTTCTGAGGGAACTTATCTTGCTCATACTCTTAACAACACCTGCGTTGCTCCTCCGAGAATGCTCATCGCTTTCCTCGAGAACAACTTAAATGAGGATGGTTCCGTCAGGATACCGGAGGCTTTGAGACCTTACATGGGCGGAAAGACCGTTATTGAAGTTCCCAACAAGTAATTGCCGGTAACTCCAATCCTAACCAAAAACAAAAAGAGGTTGCCATAAAGCAACCTCTAATTATTTGGTTATTAAACTCAAAAACTTACGCTCTCTCGACTTTGCCGGAGCGAAGGCAACGAGTGCAAACGTTCATTGACTTGGGGGTGCCGTCAACAACAACCTTAACTCTGTGTACGTTAGCCTGCTGCGTAGTAAGCGCGCGTCTTGAAATCTGTGAACGCGTGATTCTAATCTTTCTGCCGAAGAAC
>JAIKYD010000073.1 GCA_024683485.1 Saccharofermentans sp.
ACGACAAGATGCACGCAAGATCTACAGGACCTTACTCACTCGTTACACAGCAGCCTTTGGGCGGTAAAGCCCAGTTCGGCGGACAGAGATTCGGTGAGATGGAAGTTTGGGCACTCGAAGCATATGGTGCTGCTCATACACTTCAGGAGATCCTCACGGTCAAGTCCGATGATATTGAAGGCCGTTCAAAGACATATGATGCCATCATCCGCGGAAAGAATATTCCGGATCCGGGTATCCCTGAATCGTTCAACGTCCTTGTTAACGAGCTTAAAGCACTGGCTTTGGATGTCCGTACTTATACAGACGACAAGGAATATGTTGTAGAAGACAGACAGGCATTTGATACATACAGCGAGATGGATGAGACAACCAGAGCATCCCTTGACGGTGAAGATGCCGAGTCTCCTTCCGATATCTTCAGTGAAGGCTTTGTAGAAGCTGATGAGCTCGGAAATATCAAGGAAGATGACGGTGACTTCGGCGATGATTTCGGTGACGATGACGGTGATATGTAAAGGAGATAGAAGATAGATATGAATGATACAAATCATCTTACAAAAATAAGTATTCAGCTTGCATCTCCAGAGGTCATCAAGAGCTGGTCACACGGTGAGGTTAAGAAGCCTGAGACCATTAACTACCGTACTCAGAGACCTGAGGTCGACGGACTCTTCTGCGAGAAGATCTTCGGACCAACAAAGTCATGGGAATGCCGCTGCGGAAAATATAAGAAGATCAGATTCAAGGGTATGATCTGCGATAAGTGCGGAGTCGAAGTAACGAAGAACACTGTCCGTCGTGAAAGACTTGGCCATATTCAGCTTGCCACGCCCGTATCACACATCTGGTACTTCAAGACCCAGCCTTCAAAGATCGGTACATTGCTTGACCTTACAGTTAAGCAGCTGGAGAGCGTACTTTATTATTCAAAATACATAGTAATTGATCCGGGTGTCAGCGTTGAGACAGGTCTTAACAAACTTGACATCATCTCGGAAGATCAGTACAAGAGCGTAAGAGAGAAGTGCGGCAAGGATTCTTTCGTTGCAAAGATGGGTGCTGAGGCTATCAAGATGCTTCTTGCCGAGATCAATATCGATGAGATAATCGAGCAGCTCCAGCAGGAGAAGGTCGGTTCTGTAAGCACACAGAAGAGACTCAAGATCAACAAGAGACTTGAGATTGCAGAGGCTTTCAAGGCTTCAGGCAACAAGCCCGAGTGGATGGTACTTGACGTTATTCCGGTATTGCCTCCGGAACTCCGTCCTATGGTACCTTTGGACGGCGGCCGTTACGCTACATCAGATCTTAACGATCTTTACAGAAGAGTTATCGGCAGAAACAACCGTCTTAAGAAACTTCTTGATCTTGGAGCTCCTGAGATCATTGTCAGAAATGAGAAGAGAATGCTCCAGGAAGCTGTTGATGCCCTTATCGACAATGGCCGTCACGGCACACCTGTAAAGGGTTCAACATCTGCAACAAGCAACAGACAGCTCAAGTCACTCTCTGACATGCTCAAGGGTAAGCAGGGCCGTTTCAGACAGAACCTCCTTGGTAAGCGTGTTGACTATTCAGGACGTTCCGTTATCATCGTCGGACCTGAGCTTAAGATGCATCAGTGCGGTCTTCCTAAGGAGATGGCTCTTGAGCTCTTCAAGCCTTTTGTAATCAAGAAGCTCGTTGAGATCAACGACAAGTTAAATATTAAGACAGCAAGAAGACAGGTAGATGCAAGAGTTCCTGAAGTATGGGATATCCTCGAAGAGATCATTCAGGACCATCCGGTACTCCTGAACCGTGCTCCTACACTCCACAGACTTTCTATCCAGGCATTTGAGCCTGTACTCGTAGAAGGCCGTGCCATCAAGCTTCACCCGCTGGTCTGCACAGGCTTTAACGCAGACTTCGACGGAGACCAGATGGCTGTACATGTACCGCTTTCCGCAGAGGCTCAGGCTGAGGCGAGATTCCTCATGCTCTCAACAAACAACCTCTTGAAGCCTCAGGATGGTAAGCCGGTTACTGTTCCTACACAGGATATGATCCTTGGATGCTACTACCTCACAATGGAAGTTGAGAACGATAAGGGTGAGGGAATGGTTTTCGCATCCATCGATGAAGCACAGATGGCTTATGATGAGCACCAGATCACACTTCACAGCATGATCAAAGTCCGTGTTTCAAGAGAGATCAACGGAAAGGTTGAGACAGGTCTTGTCGAGTCAACTCTCGGAAGATTCATATTCAACCAGATCGTTCCGCAGGATCTTGGGTTCGTTGACAGAACAAAGCCTGAGAACTATCTGAAGCTCGAGATCGATTTCGAGAAACTCAGCTCACAGAAGGAAAAGGCTGCTGCTATCAAGGCAAAGGATCCTGATAAGGACGTTAAGTTCGAGTTTGCTCTCGGTAAGAAGAAGCTCGAGAAGATCATTGCTAAATGCATTGCCATCCACGGCCTCGAGAGAACAACTGTATTCCTCGATGACGTTAAGGCAATGGGTTATAAATTCTCCACGATCTCCGGCATCTCTATCGGTATCGAGGATATGATCATCCCTGATATCAAGGATAAGATGATCGCTGAAGGTGATGAGAGAGTTGAAGAGATCAACGAAGCTGCTGAAGAAGGATTCTTCACAGAGACCGAGCGTCACAACGAGGTCACAAAGGTTTGGTCCGAGACAACAAACAACATCACAAAGGCTTTGATGGACAACCTCGATATCTACAACCCGATCAGAATGATGGCTGACTCCGGTGCGCGTGGTTCCAACAACCAGATCAAGCAGCTCGCAGGTATGCGTGGACTTATGCAGGATACGACAGGTAACACCATCGAGATCCCGATCAAGTCCAACCTCCGTGAAGGCATGAACGTGCTCGAGTTCTTTATCTCATCACACGGTGCCCGTAAGGCTCTCTCCGATACGGCTCTTAAGACAGCTGAGTCAGGTTACCTTACAAGACGTCTTGTTGACGTTGCTCAGGCAGTCGTTGTTACAGAGGAAGACTGCGGTACTGATGATTTCACATGGGTTAAGGAGATCACAGAGGTTTCCAACAAGCATGTTAATGTCATCAAGTCTCTTAATGACCGTCTCTATGGCCGTTATGCGGCAGAGGATATCGTCAACTATCAGACAGGCGAAGTAATCGTTAAGAAGAACGAACTCATCGATGCCCTCAAGGCTGAAGATATCTGCAAGTCTGTTGAAATTGCCAAGAAGGATGCAGAGGATGCAAGACAGGCGGTTAAGGAGTCCGTTAAGATCAAGGGTGCCGAGACACCTGAGAAGCTTGCTGAGCGTGACAAGAAGATCGCTGCCAAGATCGCTGAAGCTGAAGAGGAAGGCAAGATCCTTACCAAGCAGCAGATTGAGGATCTGGGCAAACTCAAGATCAGATCGGTATTTGACTGCCGTTCAAGAAGAGGTGTCTGCACAAAGTGCTATGGTATCAACCTTGCTACCGGACGTCCTGTTGCAGTCGGCGAAGCTGTAGGTATCATTGCCGCACAGTCTATCGGTGAGCCTGGTACACAGCTTACGATGAGAACATTCCACTCAGGTGGTATCGCTGCTTCAGGTGAAGATATCACACAGGGTCTCCCCCGTGTTACCGAGATCTTCGAAGCAAGAGATCCTAAGGGTCACGGAATCATCTCTTCTGTTCCCGGTTCTGTCAAGATTGTTGAGAACGAGAAGACAAAGCAGAAGACTATCGTTGTAACACCTGTTTATGACGAGGGCGTTGATCCTATTCTTGATGCTAAGGGCAACCCGATCGAGAAGATGGAGTACAAGGTTCCTTCACATGCAACACTTACAGTTACTGACGGTCAGGTCATCGAGGCCGGCGATCAGATCATCGACGGTAAGATCGATCCTAAGGAAATCTTAAGAGTTAAGGATATCCGTGCCGTTCAGAAGTACATCATCAGTGAGATCACCAAGGTTTACTACACAGGTGGTGGTGTCAACATCAACGATAAGCACATCGAGATCATCACAAAGCAGATGATGAGAAGAGTCCAGATCGATGATCCGGGTGATACAGGCTTCATGACAGGTACAACTGTTGACTGGTATAACTTCATCTCCAGAAACAGGGATATCGAAGAGCAGAATAAGCAGATCGAGAATGAAGATGAGAAGCTCAGACCCGCTAACGGAAAGACTATCCTCTTGGGTATCGCCAAGGCAGCAAGTGCTTCTGACTCCTTCATGTCAGCTGCTTCCTTCCAGGAGACAGCAAAGGTTCTTACAGATGCTGTTATCAAGGGCAAGGTAGATCCGCTCATCGGTATCAAGGAGAACGTTATCATCGGTGCTCTTATCCCTGCTGGTACTGGTATCAAGGCTCACAGCGATATCACTGCTGTTCCTGTTATCAAGGCAAACAGCAAGCTTATCACCGGCCATGAGTATGGTGAGGAAGCAAGCGATACAGAATTGTTCGCCAATGATTATCTTGACCAGGTTCAGGCACGTGACGAACTCCTGGATGAGCAGGACCGTTTGGAGGCACAGCTCGAAGTTGATGGATTCAAGGATAGAAAGTAAGGACGTTTCCGTAACTTTTTTGTCCTGATATTGTAAAGCAACTGCAGGTCTATACAGTTTATAATGACGCCGGAGGAGTATGATCTCTTCCGGCGTTTTTGCATGGAAATGGCGAAAGTCATTTTTCTGTGCAGTTTATAGGCAAATATAATCCTGAACGCCCGAGAATTGCCACATAAAGAAACGGCTGAAGGTTGTATAATCATTACAGGCATGAAAGCCGGACTATGGAGATATATGAGGAAAGCAGTTTTAAAACATAACAGAAAGCAACATATTCTTGCTATTGCAGCAGGATTCTTTGCCGCGGTTCCGGTAATATGCCTTCCTATTGGTCTTCGCGAGGGTATGACGCCTGCGATGGCGGTATCCCGTGCATATGAATCGGTTTTCGGAACGGTTAATATCCGTACCGGAGAGGTAGTTCTTGAGGATTGGGCATTGGTAAGCAGTGCTGATCAGCTGGTCAGTGCAAATGTTGAAAGCAATCCCGGTCAGACAACTCCTGTAGATGCCGGTGATCCTGTAGAATCAACCGATCCGACCGAATATACTGAAGTCAGCACTCCGGCAAGTTATAAGGATATCCCGAAGTATATTGTTTATCAGGAGTATGACAGTTCCAATCTCCCGATAGAACTTCTTGATCCGCAGTGTTTTGCAGCTGACGATACGACGTACTATGTAAGAGCTAATCAGTCCATACTCAAGGAAATCCCTGATATGGATTCAAAGACGATAATACCTCTTCACCTCGGTCAGCAGGTTACGCGTACCGGTGTTGGAGATACATGGTCCAGGATCCGTACCGAAGCTGGTGAGGAGGGCTATGTTCTTACAGGATCCATTCAGGACACCATGCTTGCGATCGATGTTGACAGAACGGTCTGGGTAGATACTGACAGCCTTATTGTAAGAGCTGAACCATCCACTTCATCAGAGGAAGTCGCGATCGTTAATCAGGATGCAAAGCTGTACTGCAGCGCAATCGTTGGAGATAAGTGGTATAAAGTTACAACTACCGGCGGTACAAAGGGATATGTATATAAGTCATATACGACAACGAATCCTCCGCCGACGCCCACACCTACTCCAACGCCTTATCCGAAGTCTTCCTCGTCAAGCGGAAGGAGTTACGGCAATCCCAGGACGCTTCCGAAGATCACGGGGTGTAACGGTGAGAGTATTGTGAGCATCGCTGAATCAATGCTCGGTGTGCCTTATGTTTTCGCAGGTTCGGATTCAAGCGGCATCGACTGCTCCGGTCTGGTAATGTACTGTTATGCCCAGGTTGGTGTCTCAGTTCCTCATGGAGCAACATCTATCATGTATTATTCTGGTGTAAGTGTTCCAAGAGAAGATCTGAAGCCGGGTGATGTAATCTGTTATGACTACGGAACATACTGCGGTCACGTTGCTATCTATATTGGTGACGGTACGGTAATTCATGCATCGAGTACCAGAGGTCAGGTTGTTTACGGTAATCTCGATATGATGGGCATAATGGATATAAAGCGAATCATCCAGTAAATCTTTAGTTTTTGATATGGTTATGAAATGGCGGTCATATAAGTGGCCGCCATTTTCTTTTGCTGATTGGACTTGAAGGGACCTTTGAATTACAATTCAATAAATACGTAAAGGTTTAGAAACGGTGTTTACGGACACCGGCAGGAGAAATAAACATATGGCAGACAGAATGCTTTACGGTTTTTTGGATGAGTTATCCTCAGGTGCACCTACACCGGGCGGCGGCGGCGCTTCAGCTGTTTGCGGTGCGGTGGCAGCGGCTCTTGGTTCAATGGTGGGAAATCTTACCAGCGGCAAGAAGAAGTATGCCGAATACCAGGAGGAGATTGAGACAGTGATCGCAAAATGCGGGATTCTCGTTAAAGAGTTTGAGGCTCTTGCCGAGAAGGATGAGAAGGTTTTCGAGCCTTTGGCCAAGGCATACTCGATCCCCAAAGACCAGGAAGGGAGAGACAAGATCCTTGAAGGTGTACTGAGGGAAGCAAGCACGGCACCTTATGAAGTGGTGGAAAAGGCTTATGAGACTGCTTTGATCCTTGATCGGCTGGCAGTGATAGGTTCAAGACTTGCGGTAAGCGATGTCGGGGTGGCTGCAGCTGCCTGCGAGACGGCCGCAAAAGGTGCTGCTATGAATGTATATATAAATACAAAGTCCATGAAGGACAGGGCTTATGCGCAAGAACTGAATCAGAAGACCATTGATCTCGTTGACAGAACAGCTGGGATCTGCAGTAAGGTCTATGATGAAGTAAAGAGTATTTTGATCAGCGGGTAATCAGTATGAGAAGACTTGGCGGAAAAGAAGTTGCAGATGAGATCATGGCAGATCTCAGAGTAAGAGTTGATGCGTTGAAGAGCAAGGGAATACAACCCAGACTAGCTATATTGCGCGTGGGTGAGAGGGAAGATGACCTCGCATACGAGAGAGGCGTTCTTAAGCGCTTTGAATTGATCGGAGCTTCAGTAAAGATATACACCCATGATGAGACTGTCTCGCAGGAAGAACTTGATAAGACTTTTGACGGTCTCAACAGTGATCCTTCCGTTCATGGAATCCTTGTGTTCAGACCGCTTCCCAAGGGGCTGAGCGATGAACATATGCGTAAGACCATAGATCCCGGCAAAGATGTGGATTTCATGGATATCCGCAATATGGAAGATGTACTTGCCGGAGTCCGTGACTGCAGCGCACCATGCACTGCAGAAGCAGTTATGGCTCTGATAAAGCACTATCAGATAGAGACTAAAGGAAAAAAGGTCACAGTTGTCGGAAGAAGTCTTGTGATCGGGAAACCTGTTGCGCTCCTGTTAACTACTGCAAATGCGACAGTTACCGTATGCCATACCAAGACTGCCAATGTTGCCGAAGAATGCAGACATGCCGATATTATTGTTGCATGCTGCGGTGTGGCGAAAATAATCAGCGAACGTTATGTAAAGCCTGACCAGATAATCATTGATGTCGGCATGAATGTTGATGATGAAGGCAGACTTGTTGGAGATGTCGATTATGACAGGGTTTCCGGAATAGTTGAAGCGATTACCCCGGTTCCCGGAGGAGTGGGATCCATTACAACGGCAATACTTCTTAAACATGTTGTCATCAACGCTGAAAGGCAGATCTGATGAGATCAAGAAGACCTACCGACAAGAGCAGGTTAACGGGTGCACTTGGTATTCGTAATGATTGTCCTGCGGCAAAAAAATGCGGAGGATGCTCATATGCCGGGATGTCATATTTCGAGCAGGCTGCTGCAAAAGAAGAACGGGTAAGGAGATTACTGGCTCCCTACTGCGAAGTCCAGCCGATCCATCACTGCGAGAAGCCGTTATATTACCGCAACAAAGTTCATTCTGCTTTCAAGAGACTCAGGAACGGACATGTTATCTGCGGTCCCTACGAGACCGGTTCTCACCGCATTGTTGAGGTGGGTTCATGTCTGATAGAGAACAGGACTGCATCTTCAATAATAAGGGATTGTGCTGATATCGCTGAGAAGACCGGTGTCATCATCTATGATGAAGTGAAAGGTACGGGAGATCTCAGAAGAGTTCTTGTCCGTACTGCTGACAGTACCGGAGAAGTAATGGTGGTCCTTATCACAGGCGGCAGATATTTTCATAAAAAGAAGGTGTTCATTGATGAGCTGCTGAAGCGCCATCCCGAGATAACAACACTTCTTATAAATATCAACATGCGTCATGATTCGATGATACTTGGAAGTGACGAAGTTAAGAAAGTCACAGGCAACGGATATATCACAGACATCATTTTGGGAAAGAAGTTCAGAGTATCAGCCGATTCATTTATGCAGTCAAATCATGACCAGGCGGAGATCCTTTACTCGGAAACTGTCAGGCTTGCCGGTTTCAGCGGCAATGAGGTATGCATAGACGCTTACTGCGGTACCGGTTCGACCACTTTGTCGTTTGCAGATTATGTTGGGAAGATAACCGGTGTGGAGTTAAAGGAATCCGCATATAAAGATGCTCTCAAAAATGTCTCTGTCAACAAGGTTAAAAATGCAGGTTTTGTTCATGGGGATGCGACAGAATACATGAAGGAACTTGCCGAAACAGAAGCGGATATAGACTGTGTCATTCTGGATCCGACAAGAGCCGGAACAACACCGGGATTTATCAAGGCGTGCGGAAAACTCCGTCCGTCGAAGATTGCTTATATCTCTTGCTGTCCCGAGACACTTGCGAGAGATCTTAAAGTGTTCAGGGCTCAGGGTTATGAAGCACAAACAGCAAAACCCGTGGATGTTTTTCCATGGACAGATAAAATAGAAACAATCTGCATCTTATCGAGAATAACTAACGGACATAATCTTAACTTGCAGTAAGCTTCCGAACCGGTATAACGGCAGCAGAAACTTAAGTCGTTTATAAAGAAAATGAGAATTATATATGCAAACAGAGTAGAATGACATGTGATGATGCTTCTTTTTGTTTCCGGAGGATATTATGGTATTCAGGGCGCAGCTTAGTGATATCGGAAATGCTGTTGATTACATTCAGAATGAACTGACAAAGAGAAAGAATAAGACCAAAGATATAGCTAAAACAGTACTGACTGCTGAAGAAGTTTTCCGTGCAATGGTTGAGAAAGCTGCAAGTCCGGATTCTGTTATCAGCATAAGAGTAACGTCTTTTCCAGGTAAAACCAGCATAAGAATGAGTTGTCAGGGACGCCCCTTTGATGTCTCATGTCTTCAGGAAGTTTCTCATTTTTCCATGGATATGGAAGATGATGAGAGCCGATCCGTAATACACAGACTTATGAGCCGTGTTCTTGATGAGCATCTGTCGTTGAAACACAAATTTGGTTTCAACATTGCTCTGATCAGGGTTTCAAAATCAAAGAACAGCCAGTTGTATATAACTATAGCCGCTCTTTTCGCAGGTCTTCTGACAGGGTATTTACTCAAGGTGTTTGCACCTGAAACGGTTACTGCGGCGCTTTGTGATAACGTGTTTGGACCTGTCAATACAATGTTCCTTAATGCACTTAAGTTGATCGTAGCTCCGCTTGTATTGTTTTCTATAGCAGCGAGCATATCTGAATTCGGAGATATGAGGGCATTGGGCCGTGTTGCAGGCAAGGTTATAGGAACATATTTTGTAACATCAATTATCGCTATTGCTGTAGGTGCTCTGGTCTGGTTTATATTCCCGATCGGCAATCCGGCCCTGAAGGATGCTGTTGCGGATTCAGCTGCCCAAACGATAGCAAAGGGAGCGGAGGCTTCCACATCGATCTGCGATACCATAGTCGGTATTATCCCGAGTGATATAATAACACCTTTTCTTAAGGCAGATATGCTCCAGATCATATTCATCGCAGCAATAACCGGTGTTGCGTCCGGGCTTGTTTCCGATAAGATCAGCGTATTCAAGACATTTCTGTCTGACGGATACACGGTATGCTCAAAAATAACATCTCTTATAATTTCTGTCATGCCGGCAGCTGTATTCTGCTCAATGGCAAAAATGATCATTTCGATGAATATCGGAAGTCTTGCTTCTGTCCTTGTATGGATACCCACAATATATTTTGGCGATGTGATAATGATTGTAATTTATGGATTGATGATCCTGATCTTTGCCCGGATCAATCCAATAAAGTTCTTTAAGAAATTTTATCCTGTCATGTTAACGGCATATGCTTTTGCATCCAGCAACTCAACTCTGCCTTATTCCATGGAAACCTGCGAGAACTCTTTAGGTATTCACAAACGCATATATGCATTCTCACTCCCTCTGGGCGCGACGATAAACATGGATGGAACCTGTATTGCGCAGATGGTAAGTGCACTTTTCATGGCAAAGATTTTCGGCGTTCCTGTTACAGGGTCGACTATTCTGACACTGGCTGTGTCGATCTTTATCCTGTCCGTGGGAGCTCCCGGTGTTCCCGGAGGGGCGCTTGTATGCATTTCGCTTCTACTTCCGCAGATAGGAGTTCCCGCAGAAGCTATCAGTCTGATAATGGGTCTTTATTCCATAATCGGCATGATGTTGGTCTGCGTCAATGTCACCGGTGATGCGGTAGTGACATTGATCATTGCCCGTGCTGAAAAACTGATTAATATGGACGTGTTTAATTCGTAGAAGAACAGGGCAATATCACATTTCCCTTATATACTTGGTCGTTCTGTCATCAAGATATCTAATGGCATCATCAAGGGAACGGTCTCCTGCATAATATGGTGCGAGTTCCTCAAACGTGAACTTTACGATCGTGTAATCCTCGTAATAGTAGGCGGAGATAGTTGACAGGCTGTTCAGGAAACTCTCAGCCATATCCTCTGTTGCGGCCTTATCTCCAGTTACTTTGTCCATACCTGCTGATGGTATTATTGCTCCGCTTTTTATCGAGGCCATATACCGTTCATAAGCTTTATTATTTATACCGTTAAGGCTCTCAACATTCTTTCTCATAATCTCCCTGTTAGTTACAATTTGTCTGAATTCGTATTTGCCGGAATTTACGGCGGCACCGGAGAAAAGGAAACTTAAGAACTTCCTGCAGCCATATTTCATATCGGTAGTTGCCGATACTGATATCGTCTCAAGTGCTTTGAATCTCGGACCGGATGCATCTACGGAAGGTGTTCCGATTATTTTATAGTATCCTTCAGTCTTGCAGCAGGCATGCACAAAATCAAGATAATCACCGATTTCCGCATAATAGCATTCGCCTCTGTACCTGGTCCAATCGTCTAAGTAATCATGTGGAATACTGGTTTCATCATCGTATTCGAAGTTGTCTTTTGCATATTCGACTGCAGCACGGAACTGATCTGTTCATAGATAAATCCCCACTTATTAAATTCTTATTATCCCGCTTGTATTATACAACCAGGATCTGAATACCGCATCAAAAAACAAACCGGAATATATTTATTTTGGAATAAAGAATTAGAATGTGTTTTGTTATAAACAGGGGAAAAGCAGCTGATATATGTTAATATATCTCAAGCACAGCGGAGGGGGTCTTATGGCAAAGAAAAGAGATGAGTCAGGAAATACCGGGAAAGGTATTCAGGAGGAGTCTCAGCTGACGCTGAATATCAAGGTCGAAGAATTATTTGATCCATATACGGTTCTGCCTCATCCTGAAGTTAATCCTGTCGTGTACAAAGCTGTGGACCGTTTTGTCCAGAGATATCCGGGTGAAAAGATGAAGATCACGATCATGACAAGCAATGTTAATCCCTCGCTGCAGGAGGTATTCCGCGAAGCTTATTATGACCACTACGATGATGAACTTCATAAAGTAAAAGATTTTCTTCATAAGAGATATTCGAGAGTCATAATTCTGTTGGTGTTCAGCATTGCTGCATTTATTCTGGGGAGTTTTATTCCATCTCACATTGCAAGCCTTGCTTTTATTGCCGGTCTGATAACAGAGTTCGCTATTTTCTGTCTATGGGAGATTGGATATACGCATTTTGACAGGAGCGAGGCATCATATAAGAAAAAACTTATCCTGCGTGCAAGAGATGCAGAAATCGAGTTTTTATAAAGTCAATTCTGGGTTATCATATATGTATTCAGGGGGGATTATATGGAAATCAGGAAAACAGTTGAAAACAACAAACTCACTTTAGTCCTTGAAGGCAAACTGGATACGATAACGTCCAAGGATCTTGAAGAAGTTCTGGTCAATTCCACAGATGGTGTGACGGAACTGATAATTGACCTTAAGGAGTTGTCATTTATTTCATCGGCCGGGCTGCGTGTTCTTGCGGTTGCCCAGAAGATGATGAAACGCCAGGGACGTCTTGTGATCCATGATCCGCAGCCTGATGTACAGGAAGTTTTTGATATGACAGGTCTGTCGAATTTCATGGAGATCGAACATAATGACAAATAATGAGAAAAGGCAGAAGAACGGGAAAATAACGATATCAAGAACATTCTTAAGCTGGCTGCTCCTGATCGTTGTGCTTGGCTTTTTCTCGTCCATGGCCTTTACTTATTTCCACCAGACAAAAATGTCGAATGACAGTGCTTCCCGGCTTCTCCACATAAATGTCTGGGACGTCAGGGAAGATGTAATAGATGCATCAAATGAGAACCTTCTTAAACTGACACATAAGATCGCTGAAGAACTTGACGGCTATTCCCGGGTGGATTCATCTGATCTTTTTCAGTTGATGGAGGCTTATGACGTGGCTGAGATCAATTGCATCAATGATAAGGGAATCATAGTTGCGACAACTATGGACCAGTTCCTTAACTATGATATGAGAGACGGTGAACAGTCTGCGGAATTTATGACCCTGATCGAGGGAACTGAGAAAGAATATGTCCAGAGTTATCAGCCTACATCATTTGATCCGTCTCTGTACAGGAAATATGCTGCAGTCAAACTGTCATCAGGAGGATTTGTCCAGGTCGGTTATGACGGTGAACGTTTTCAGAAAGATATCGATCAGAATGTTATCAATGCAGCAAAGAACCGTCATGTAGGTCAGAGCGGCTGCATTATTATCGTCAACGAAGATTGGAATATCGTCAGTGACCGGTTTGGCCTTGAGGGTCTTAATCTTGTGGAGACAGGCATCTGGATCGACCGGGATACCATGCCTGAGGATCAGGTTTTCCACGCAGTGGTTTACGGTGAACCGTGCTCTGTAGTCTATATATTCTCGGAAGGTTACTATATTCTGGCTGTCCTGCCGGAGAATGAGATAATCCTTGAGAGGGATTCCTCGATTCGCATGATGGGAGTCATGGAGATACTTCTTTTCGTGGCACTTTTCGCTGTTATTTTCCTGCTCGTAAAATTCCTCGTGCTGGATAACCTGGGCAAGGTCAATAATTCACTGTCAAAGATAACCAAAGGAAACCTTGATGAAAAGGTTGATGTGCGCTCCAATGCGGAATTCTCGGATCTGTCGGATGATATCAATCTCACGGTCGGAACCTTGAAACAGTATATTGCTGCGGCTGCAGCCAGGATCGATACGGAGCTGGCTTTTGCGAAAAGCATACAGGAGGCTGCATTGCCTTCCGTATTCCCGCCTTATCCTGACCGGAAGGAATTCTCGCTTTATGCCTTGATGAAGACGGCAAAAGAAGTTGGCGGAGACTTCTACGATTTTTATCTTCTTGATGATAATAAACTTGCGTTTCTGATCGCGGATGTTTCCGGTAAGGGAATACCGGCTGCCATGTTCATGATGACTTCAAAGACGGTTATCCGCGATTACGCGGAGCGCGGAGACTTGCCGAGATCTGTATTCACAAATGCCAATAACAAGCTCTGTGACGGAAATGATGCCCAAATGTTCCTGACGGCGTGGATGGGTTTCCTTGAGATCGATACCGGAGTGCTTCATTTCGTAAATGCAGGACATAATATGCCTGTACTGATACGTGATAAAAAAGCGACTCTTGTGAAGCAGAAACCAAATCTTGTTCTGGCTATGATGGAAGGTATTCAGTTCAAAGAACAGACTATTAAGCTTGAACCCGGTGATTTTCTGTATCTTTATACTGATGGAGTAACTGAGGCTCCGGATAAGGATGATGTTATGTTTGGAACCGACAGACTCGTGGAGATCCTGTCAGATGATTTTGGAATCGGTGATGAGGCTTGCCGGAAGATCTGTGAGTCAGTTCTTCAGGGTATGGACGAATTTGTTAAGGACGTTCCGCAGTTTGATGATATTACCCAGCTTTGCCTGTATTATGCGGGCAACGGAGAACTGGTAGAGGGATCTTCTTCACACATGAAAAAGTGTTTCTTCGAGGCAGAAGTGGATAATCTCTACAAAGTACTGGCCTTCATTGATGAGCAGCTGGACGGGACTGCCTGTGATCCTTCTTCTAAAAAACAGATCGATATGGCAGTCGAGGAGATATTCACTAATATTGCCAGTTATTCTTATTCACGCAAAAATGATGACAGGATCGTCATCATCACCACGAAAACAGAACCGGATATGATAACGATCTCGATCTCGGATCACGGCAGACCTTATGATCCTCTTGCCAAGCCGGATCCTGACCTTAATATGAGTGTGGAAGAACGTCAGTTCGGAGGCTTTGGCATATTTATGGTGAAGCAGACGATGGATGACGTAAGTTACGTCAGAGAGGATGACACTAATACACTGACTTTCAGTAAAAAGTGGAAACAGGACTGAAGACAGTATCTGAAACTTGAAATATTATACAGTGTCTTTTTTTGAGTCGTCTGTGCTCTTGCGCTTGGTGAGCCTGCATGCATTGTTGCATGCTGCACCGGCCCATGAGACCAGCAGCAATATTGCGAACGGATAGCATGGTGCGTTCAATCTGTGAAATTCAGCCGGACCTGCAAGAATATTTACAGCAAGCAGACCGCCAATGATCAAAGCTGCGGTCAGTTCAGGCCACAGGATCTGTTTCTTCTTTATAACTGCAGCGATGATTATTATTGCTGTAACGAGGAAGATAAAGTACAGAAAGTTGATATTGAAATCTAAAAGATCTCCGAGCCACAGGATCTTAGTGTTTGCATCATCTTTGAAGAAATAAGAATCGTTCGAAAGGTTATATTCCATGTGGTTGTATCCCATATTTAGAACCTTCCGGGCGAGATAATATACATATTCACTCCTGTGGTTACTGATAGCCTCGCTGTTAAAGTCCGGTATCCGGTCAGGTTCGATATCCACATTCCTGAATGATGGTTCAACCTCCAGAGCAGCGCCTAAAAGGGTGTTTCCGGCATCGAGATTCTCCTGAAGTGCATTGACGATCTCCGTATCGGAATTGTCTCTCCAGATATCTGCCTGAACCACATCATAGAATCTGTTCATCTCGGAAACATAACTTAATCCGTAGTAATTGTTGTGGCGTTTATTTAAGGACATATAGCCAAACAGTGAGGCTATGCATATGAGAAATGCTGCCAAAGGAATCAGGTACAGCTGTTTCTTGGTTTCTGTCTTTTTGCGTAAAAGATCTGAGATAAACGGAACAGCCGTTATTGCAATTACCACGAACAGATATAATTCAGAAGGTCTTAACATCGTCATGAAAAGCGCCAGGAAGATACATATGGTGTAGTAACTGATTTTTCTCTTTTTGATTGCCAGAACAAGCAGATAGCAGAAGAATACGGACCCGCTGACAGTAAAGGATTCCGTGAGCATAAGAAAATTAAAGGCAATGACCGGTGTCATGCACCCGTAAAAGATAGTTCCGGCAGCTTTCAACACAGGGTTGGAAGTGAACTGTGCAAGAAGCTGATAGAAGAACCATATGCTGATATAAAAAATAATGATCTGAATAGTGACGACTAAACGGTTTGTATCTTCAATTGGCGATTTGGAACAAAAATGGAGAAACAAGGGATATACCGGAGTGCGGAGAAGGTCAAGTTTTCCTGTTGCCAAAGTCTCGCCCGCCATGGAAAAAGATGCTGTATCATAAAGATCGATCGCATTGTATTGACTGTAATAAAGGCAGCCGTAGATCAGATCGAAAACAAACGCGATGATAAATGAAAGAGGAAAGTGTTTTTTTAGTCTTTCCGGGAAATTGGCTGATGTTTTATCAGCCACGGTTTTTTCCGTTTTTTGCGTAATGTTCTTATTTGTTTTCTGAGTTTTTTTGCTGTTGTTATTTTGACCGCCCATATCAGTTATTCACTTTCATGTTTTTGAAACAATAATCATTCTATTATAAATTTCACCATGGGAACAGAACAAGCGGACTGTCACACCACATAGTAATAACAGATATTTACAGTCGCTGAAGCCGGTCTGGAAGATGCCTGACCTGTAACAGTTTTCGAAATATAGATATATAAATCTGCAACTGTGGGAAAAACACTGTATAATATGTCGCGGAAAATAAATCAGCGACAAGCGAGAGTTATATAATGATCTACAACAACATTCTTGAGGCAGTCGGCAACACTCCTCTTATAAGACTTAATCACATAGTACCTGAAGGTGCGGCAGAAGTTCTCGTAAAGAACGAAGGACTGGATGTCGGAGGTTCCATCAAGACACGTACTGCGCTCAACATGATCGAGCATGCTGAGAAAGACGGCAAGCTTAACAGCGACAGTATCATTGTTGAACCTACAAGCGGAAACCAGGGAATAGGTCTTGCCCTTATCGGAGCCGTCAAAGGTTACCGCACCATAATCATTATGCCTGACTCCGTAAGCCACGAGAGAAGTATGCTCGTAAAGCACTATGGCGCTGAAGTTGTCCTTATTCATGATGACGGTGACATCGGCAAAGCGATAGAAAACTGCAGGATCAAGGCTGAAGAGATCGCTGCATCTGACAGCCGTGTCTTCATTCCCCAGCAGTTTGAGAATCCGGCCAATACCGAAGCCCAGTATTCATATACAGCCAAAGAGCTTCTTGAGGCTATGGAGGGATGCGTTATTGACGGTTTCTGTTCTGGCATCGGAACTGGCGGAACCATAACCGGCATCGGCCATGCTCTGAAAGAAGCAAATCCTTCGACCGTAATCTGGGCGGCAGAACCTGAGAATGCGGCTATCCTCTCGGGCGGAAGTATCGGCACGCACGTTCAGATGGGAATCGGTGACGGTCTTATTCCTGGAATACTTGATACAAAGATCTATGATGATATCTGCATCATTACTGATGATGAGGCTCTCAATACTTCCCGCAGACTTGCCCGTGAGGAGGGAATGATGTGCGGGATATCTTCAGGCACCAATGTTGCCTGTGCGATAAAACTTGCCATGAAGCTGGGTGCCGGAAAGACAGTTGTTACGGTATTGCCTGACACAGCAGAAAGATATTTCTCTACACCGTTGTTTCAGGACTAAATGATTTATAGCTGCCGGTTTGTTGCCGGTGATCAATCAATCATCCGATAATTCGGAGATTTTATTTGATAATGCGTTGGTACCGCATTATGGATTAATATTTCACGCTAATAAACTTGAGAAATCACACAAAAGGTGTAAAATTACACTAATAATGGTTTGATAATCAAAGAAAACAGGAAGAATAGATGAAACGTGAGGAATTCATAAAGACAGTAAGCAGCAAGCTTAAGCTCATAAGGACGGAGTATGGCATTACCCAGGAAGCTATGAGCGAGATGCTGGGAATCTCAAAGAAGACTCTCGTTGAGACAGAGAAGGGGAGAAGGGAACTGTCCTGGACTGAAGTAATTGCCGTGGCTTCCGTCTTTGAAAAAAGCGAAGTGCTTCAGGGCGTCATGGGTGGAGAAGCAAGTGATGTGATCCATGCTCTTGCTTTTGAAGACAGACATATCCAGTATCCGCCGACAATGGGCGGCAAGGTCTGGTGGCGCGTGATAGATGAGAAGGACGGAATAAGGCTTCAGCAGAATTATGTTACAGGGCATTACAGACTTTTGGATGAGAACGACTGCAGATTGATCTCGTCTTTCGACAGAAGCGAGGTAGAGGAATACAGAGATTCAATAGGGAGGAAATAAAAATGATAATTGCAGCAATGACATTTGAACGGGTTATGAACGCTATTGTAAGTTTTATAACTTGGGGTTCGCCGTTCATCCTTTTCATAGTGTTTCTCATATTGTTAATAGTTAATCTGGTCAAATTAAAAAAAGGCAAAGGAAAGAAGGGCTTAGTGATAACTTTTGGAGTGCTCACTGCAGTTTCCCTGACATATTGTATTGGAGAGCTCCTTCTTGTCGGAATGCTTGCTGCCGCTCTGGCGCATATGTGAGGTGCTGCTATGAAGGACAGAACATTCGGAATCATATTGGCGGTAATCACGGTCATAGGCATAGGAATTACTGCAGCATTGTTAATACATGGCTATAATCTTTGGAAAGATATATCCATAGTCGAGATGATCGCAAATTGGGGATACTGATATGGACAGAAAAAAACTCGGAAAGCAGCTGGCAGTAATAGCACTTGTAATAATATTGTTTGCCGGACTGGATGTGGCAGTCTATCAATTGCTTATCAAGAGGGTAATTAGTCACCATTCTCCCGGAATGCAGAAAATGAGTGTTGAAGTCGCAGATTATGTTCCTTTCACGGACTCGCAAAATATCTTTACGGCCAGTAATGCTGAACAACTGGAAGGCGATATCCCTACAATAGACGGTGCGGCAGGATTACTTCCTTTATATGCGGGCTTTGTTGAGAGTATCTACCCGGAAAATTCCGTTATCTATAACGGGGATAGTTACGATACTACAAGCAAGATGCATTATACGAATACCAGAGGTGCGTATAAAGACATAGTTGACGGCAATTGCGATCTCATCATCTGTGCACAGCCATCAGACGAGCAGATAGCTTACGCGGCAGAAAATGGTGTGGAATTTGAGATGATACCGATAGGGTATGATGCATTTGTCTTTATCGTGAATGCCAATAATCCCGTATCGGATATTACAATAGATCAGATAAGAGAGATCTATTCGGGTAAGATAACTAACTGGAGTGAACTGGGCGGTAAAAACATACCCATAGCCGCCATGCACAGGAATGAAGGAAGCGGTTCTCAAACGGCACTTGAGAGATTGATGGGAGACACACCGATCGTTTCTGATTACACGACCTTGAACGGAAGTCCTATCGGATTCTCATTCAGATATTATGTGACGGGAATGCTCGGAGAAGGCGGAGTCAAGATGCTTGCCATTGACGGAGTCGAACCTGATATAGCAAATATCTCCAACGGAACGTATCCTGTAACCAGCAGTATCTATGCCATTTACCGCAAGGGCGAGACCAATGAGAATGTCTATAAGGCAGTTGATTTTATGCTCTCTCCGGAAGGTCAGAAGATAGTTGAAGAGAGTGGATATGTTCCGGTCAAATAATTACAAAAAAGGCTGCCTCTTCATTTGAGACAGCCCTTCTTAGATTTAAGCTATATTTGGATTAATATCCGGCACTCTCTGCAAGACCTGCGCCAACACCGATAACTACAAGAAGAATCATGATAGCGCCAACAACAATATTCAGGATAAGACCGATGATACCTGTGATCTTACCAACTTTTGTGAATGTGTTCTGAACGCCTTCCTTCTTGCACTGGCTGCCAAGAATAAGACTGATGATTGCGGGAATAAGACCTAAACCATAAGCCTCGCAAAGAACGATAGAAGCAATACCGCATGCCATGCAAGCGATTGACTTGCCCTTAGACTGACCTTGTGTGTTTTCTGCCATTTTAATGACCCTCCTTGAATTTGGGGAACTCGTATTTCCTACCCCGTATTGTTTGTGATTTTATCAAATCGTTCTGCGAATGTTAATTGATTTTCAGACAAATTGTTTGACGATCGAAATAAATAAAATTGTTCAGTTAGCAATAGAAAATAACTGTTTTATGCCAAAGATATTTATATACTCAGAAAAATTTGCAGATTTACATTTTATTGGAGAAGTGCAATAATAAACAAGTTAATGCATACTGATAAAGTATATATATTTTCAAGGAGGGTTTATATGGAAACTACAAAGAACAAGCAAATCGTTGCATTGGTATTAGGTATCGTTTCAGTTGTTCTTCCGAATATTTCTTCTGCTATCGGAAACAGCGTTGATACATCTACATCTGAGGGTACATTGGGATTCCTTATCTTCAGTATCATCATTTCTCTTGCAGCTTTGATCGTTGGTATCATCGGTATCGCTAAGAGCTCTGCGGCAAGGAAAGAAGCAAGAGAAGCAGGCGAGAAGAATGTTTTGGCTACAATCGGTCTTGTTGCTTCTATCGTAGGTACAGTTTATGCTGCTATCGCTTTCGTTGCATGCGGCCTTTGCGGAGCTTGTGCAGTTTGCGCTTTAGCTTCAGCAGCATCCGTTTAATGTCTTTTGGACAATAACTGTTGATTTTGAGGGCTGTCTCAAAAGTGACTGGTTCACTTCAGAGGCAGCCCCTTTTGTGAAGTTTGATTATGTATCCGTTTATTGAAATACTTGGAAAATCTTACTCTACATACAGTCTCATGGCAGCCCTGGGGCTTCTGGTCAGCGGGCTTGTAGTTTTTCTGCTTGTCAGGAAGAAGGGAATATTCTTTGAAGATGTCGCCATGACAGGGCTTTTCCTTGCAATCGGACTCTTTATCGGAAGTCATATCGTGTATGGCTTAACAAATGCTGACAAAATAGTCGTTTTGTTCCAGCATATCAGTGAATACACCTTCCTTGATTTTATGAAGACCCTTTTTGGGACTTATATGGGAGGTATGGTTTTCTATGGCGGCCTTATCGGAGGCATTATCGCATTGCTGATTGCTGATAAGTTTGCGAAAAAATACTTTAAGGGCGACATCATGTTTGATGCTGTCGCAGTAGTAATACCGTTATTCCATACATTTGGACGTATTGGCTGTTTTCTCGGAGGCTGCTGCTATGGAGTTGCCTGCGAATTCGGTGTCACTTTTCACGGAAACACTTTGTATCCGGAAGTAAATGACGTAAACAGACTGCCGATCCAGCTTATCGAAGCAGGATGCAACCTGATATTGTTCTTTATACTGCTGGTCTTATATAAGAAACAGAAATTCCCGCGAAGGCTTTTGATAGTCTATTTCTTCATGTATCCGGTCGTCAGGTTCATAGATGAATTCTTTAGAGGAGATGAGATCCGCGGATTCCTGTTCGGGCTGTCCACGTCTCAGATCATAAGCATTATGTTATTTGTATTTGCAATTGTATTTACCGTGATCGATTTAACGAAAAAGAAAACAAATGCCGGCCGACCGGTTCAGTAAGCGAAGTCTTGCTGAAGTTTGGATTCCGGGCCGGATAAATCATACATAAAGCACTAAATCTATCATTTACTTTTGTCTCCTGATTAATTATTATTCTTGTGTATTTTATATTAAAGGAGTACAGCTATGGATATTTCACCACTTCAGAAAGCCAGATATGAGTATAGCCCCAAGCTTCCGGGCATGCTTAGAAACGGTATTGCAGAAATCTCAGTACAGGAAGGTGCTGCCACACAGTCCGTTGCAGATCAGGACAAGATCAAGGCTCTCTTCCCCAACACATATGGTAAGCCCGAGATCACATTTGTTAAGGGCGCTAACACTTCCGCTGCAAAGAAGCAGGTTGTAGGTGTTATTCTTTCGGGCGGACAGGCTCCGGGCGGACACAACGTTATCTCCGGCCTCTATGACGCTTTGAAGGCTACAAACCCTGAGAACAAGCTCTTGGGCTTCAAGAAAGGTCCGGATGGACTTCTCAAGAACGATTATGTTGAGTTCACAGATGATTTCATCGATGCATACAGAAACACAGGCGGATTCGATATCATCGGTTCCGGCAGAACAAAACTCGAGACAGTAGAGCAGTTCCAGACAGTTGCTAATTATGCAAAAGAGAACGGCCTTACAGCTATCGTAATCATCGGCGGCGACGACTCCAACACAAACGCTGCTACACTCGCTGAGTACATGGCTGCCAACAACACAGGCATCCAGGTTATCGGCTGCCCCAAGACAATCGACGGCGACCTTAAGAACGAGGATATCGAGGCTTCTTTCGGTTTTGATACAGCAACAAAGACATATTCCGAACTTATCGGCAACATCGAGAGAGACGCTAACTCCGCAAAGAAGTATTGGCACTTCATCAAGGTTATGGGCCGTTCAGCTTCACACGTTGCTCTTGAGTGTGCTCTTGAGACACAGCCTAACATCTGCCTCATCGGTGAGGAAGTTGCAGCTAAGAAGATGTCTCTTGCAGACATCACAAACCAGATCGCTGATTCCGTTGAGAAGAGAGCAGCTAACGGCGACAACTTCGGTGTTGCCATCATCCCTGAGGGTATCGTAGAGTTCGTTCCTGAGTTCTCCGCTCTCATCGCTGAGATCAATGAGCTCCTTGCTGGCGAGAAGACAGCTCAGTTCAATGCTCTTCCTGACTGGAACGCTAAGTATGAATTCATCAAGGCTGGCCTTTCTGCAGATGCTTTCAAGGTATTTGACATCCTTCCCCAGGGCATCCAGCAGCAGCTCTTCCTCGAGAGAGACCCTCACGGCAACGTTCAGGTATCCCTCATCGAGTCTGAGAAGCTCTTCTCCGAGATGGTTAAG
>JAIKYD010000121.1 GCA_024683485.1 Saccharofermentans sp.
TTTACTTTCTGATCCATCACATTAATGTAATCTCTGAGCTTCCTAGTTCTGCCGCCACCTATTACATATATCTTGTTGCCAATACCCTTTTGCGCGATCAGATACATCGCGTTAGCTGCATCTGCGCTGTAAAGATAATCCCATTCCTGTTCGCCCTTGGTAAAGCCGGATTTCTCTCCTCTGATCATCTTGCGGAGAGAAGAAATGACCATTGATCCTTCACCGTCATAAGGACCGTAAACGCTTAATATGCGTGTCCAGATATGTTTTATTCCAAGCTGTCCACAAAGGATGCGTGTCAGCTGTCCTGCACAGAGTTTTGCGATACCGTAGCCGTTCTCGGGGAATGCCGGAGTATCTGCTCTCAAAGAGCCCTCCACTCTTCCGTATTCAGCCTGGGATCCTGAACCGATAAAAATCTTACAACCAAAAAACGAAGCCAGTTTTACAGCTGATAATGCATACCGGATATTTAGACTTTGGCTGTCTGTATCATTTCTGGCAGCACCTGTTGTTGATTCCCACGCGAAATGATAGAAGACATCGAAAGGCTCATCCGGAACACTTTCCTCGCTGATATATTTATCATAATCACAAAGGCTCAGTTCAAGAACAGACACCTTTCTGCTTTTTGGGAGCGTTCTTATGCGTGATGAACCTTTTCTGCATATAGCAAGAACTTCATCTCCATTCTCAATGCACTTTTCAATCAGCGCATGACCAATTGCACCCGTTGGTCCTGTGATTACAACTTTCACTTTTCTTCCTCAAAATTAATTCTTTCTTCTTCAACTACTACCGGCCGGTTAATAACACGCGTGTTGATATTTAAGATATATTCTCCAGTTAGACCAATAAAAAACAATTGAATTCCGCCGAGCAAGAATACACCGACAAGAATAGGAGCAGAACCTGCTTCAAATCCATACCAGTCAACAAGTTTTAAGATTAAATAGACCAAAGCAATAATAATACTGAGAAAAGAGCAGAATAATCCGAAGAATGTCGCAAGTCTCAAAGCCACCTTGGTATATGAGGTAATCGAGAGCATCGCAGCATCATACAAAGTGTAGAAATTATTATGCGTCTTTCCAGCCCTTCTCTTAGGTTGCTCATACTCAACCTGAACCATATTAAACCCTTCGCCATATTCAGCAACAATGCCTCTGATAAATGGAATCGGATCATCCAGTTCCCTGAGCAATGAGATAAAAGTCTTATCATATAATCCAAAACCTGTAAAATGCTCGATCATTTTAACCGATGACATCTTCTTGATCATTTTGTAGTAAACAGTTCTCAGAAAATAGACCAGCGGAGATTCTTTACTTGAAGTCTTCACACCGCTTACGATCCTGTGACCTTCCTCCCATTTTTTAACAAAAACAGGAATCATCTCCACAGGATCCTGGAAGTCACAACACATAGTAATAACGCAGTCACCTGTGCATTGACACATACCATGAAAAGGCGAATTGAACTGACCAAAGTTGGTTACATTGAAGATTGCCTTGATTTTCTTGTTTTGAGAACAGATCATACGGAGCTTATCTCTTGTTCCGTCAGTGGATGCGTTATCAATAAACACAAGCTCATAATCGTAATTACTAAGTTCCTTTTCCAAAGTATCTACTACGGCTTCGCTTATAGGAATAACGTTTTCCGTTTCATTAAAGCATGGAATCATTACGCTGATTTTCTTCATATTCTAACCTTCAGTTCCAATGTTATATACATCACAGTTTACAGTTGATGGCATTCTTTAACTCTTCTTCATCAAGCAAAGGAGCCATATCCTCCAAAGGACGGCTTGCCATCTGTCCGTCCGGTCTTACATAATTCACCTGTTTAGGAAGTATCTTCTGTGTTATATCAGCCTTAACTGTACAAAGAGCCGGGCCTTCATAATCAAGTACAGAACGAACCTTTTCTTTCAATTCTGCTGCGGTCTCAATATGATCTGAATGAATACCAAATGCTTCGGCGATCTTTGCCATATCAGGAAGTGTTAGTCCATTTGGTTCAGTACATCCTGTAAGATGCCCCTTAAAGTTTCCGTTCTGAGACTGATATATCATGCTGTAACCGCTGTTATCTACAACAAAGATCTTTACAGGAAGATTTAACCGTTTTATGACTTCCAATTCCTGCATATTCATAGCAATACTTCCGTCGCCGGTAATACATACGGTACGTCTCCTTTCGGAAGCAACACAGCTTCCGATGCTGGCAGGAACATCATAACCCATTGCAGCCAAGCCTTTGGTCAGGAAAGCTCTCTGTCCCCATTTGATCTCGAAAACCTTCATAGTAATATCAACTGAAGTCCCGGAACTTGTAAACTGATAGATATCCTCCGGTTTCATCTGACGGGAAACCTCACTCGCAAGATCATAGGTGCTGACATAACCTTCGCGGGGTTCCTGTTCAGGAATCAGAACAGGATATTTTTCCCTTAATCTTCTGCAGTGATCGATCCATTTTTCACATGACACAGAATTAATCTCATCAAAACGCGTCAAAAGCTTCTCGAGAAACGATCTTGCATCACACACTACCTTGATCTTTGGATGAACACTCTTTTTATTCATCTCGTTTTCATCAACATCGACCATGATATGTACGGCATTTTCAAGAAAACTATCGAAATTATAACCGGTGCTTAACAGATTCAGTCTTGTTCCGATAGTCAGTACAAGATCAGCACCTTGCTGAATAAGATTTGCTGCTCTCTGACCAACCGCACCCGGGCGGCCGAAATACATCGGATGTTCCTCTTCAATCAGATCAACACCATTCCAGGAAGTTAATACCGGAAAACCAAGTTTGTTATATAGTTCTCTGGCTTGACTAACAGCATGCCCCAAACGGATACCATGACCTAATACCAGAACCGGTTTCTCTGCTTTGTTTATTGCATCAATAACCCGGGTAATATCTTCATCTTTGGCTTCGTAATCAGGCAGCACAGAATCATCAAACGAAGCAAGAGATTCAGGCTCTACATTAGATGCCTGAATATCAAGAGGAACATCGATCCATACCGGACCCGGCCTGCCATTAACCGCAATAGCAGCAGCTTTCTCAAGTTCATACCTGATATCCTCAGGTTCTTTAATCTGAACTGCATACTTAGCGTAGGAAGAAACCAAAGAAATAATATCTACTTCCTGAATTCCAAACTGACGGATCTTTTGGTTGCCTACCAGATCGGCACGTTTAGCCTGACCTGATATATATATAACAGGTATTGAATCAATGTATGCACCAACCAATCCTGTAATGGCATTCGTCGCACCCGGACCACTGGTTACAAGACAAGCCCCATATCCTTCGTGAACACGCGCATAGCTTTCAGCAGCAATGGAGGCTCCCTGCTCATGGAGCATAAATACACCTTTGACTCTGTCGCTTGAACCGAGTGAATTATTCATATGCATTGCTCCACCACCGGTTACACAAAAAACTTCTATAACACCAAGTGAAGCAATAAAATCAATTATATAATCTGAAATTTTCATTGTTCGTAAACACTTTCCGTCAGGAATGTAATATTCATATCCTGAGCTTTTTTCTTTATATCGCGGAACATGTCTTTAATCTCTTCGTTAAGTTCACCCCATGCTTTTCCGGGATTTACTGTCGGAAGTGATGCATCAGCATAACTCTCGTTATACGTTTCTTTGAAACCGTCAAACCCTGAAATATAAATGTCTTTTACATCCAAATGCTTTAGCAGCCTCAAACAACAGATAACCGCATTATCAAAATGATCCCAGCCCCGCTTTATAGCACGTTCAAATTCGACTATGTATTCATCAGGATCTCCCTCATTCTTGACACTTGACAACAATATCTTTTTTACTGCATTGAACTGTTCTGAACGTGTTTCTTTCGCATATTCATAACGTGCGTTATTGGTCAGAAACAGGAAATCATATCTGTTTCTGTATTCCTCCAGGAGTGCATTAACCGCAATTACAATTACATCGTTTCTGTTCTGGTCAATAAACTCATCAATAATGTCTTTCTCTGTAATCGAAGATTTGCCTGGAGCTACAAGCACGATCTTCTTTCCAGACATTTCTTTCTTAAGCATCTCAACGGTGGAAGTGTCATTGATCTTGCGGTTCTGGTTTTCGATAAATTTTGCTTCCAAAAGATCATAATCGTATTTCTTCCTGTCTTCAGGAGAAAGAGACTCAATGATATTTCTCATATCCTTCGCAGAAGTTCTATGATTCTTTGTAAGATAAGCAATGTTATTTACATGACAGCAATACATTCCCGATATACAATACTCAGTGGAGTATCCCCACTCGTACTTTTCCTCGAAATATTTCATATAAATATCGATTGCATCCATTATTGCGTTCATGTCGTAATTGGTCTCATATTTCCTGTTTAGGTAATTAACCATAAGTTCGGTCGTGGCATTGCCGGCGCCTCTGCCCATTCCGCAAAGAGAAGAATCAACAACTACTGTACGATCTGTTTTTTCGAGAATCTTGATAAAATGAATCGCATTTGAAAAAGCGAGCTGCTGGTTATTGTGAGAATGGAATCCGATAGCTATATCCGGATTTAATTCAGAATTCAAAACAGAAACTATTCTGTCCAGATCCTCTTCATACATTGCACCAAAAGTATCAACAACTGATAAGCTTTTTGCACCCGATGCGTTTACCTCCTTGGCAAGCTCAACTAGATCTTCATTAGAATAAGCAAGTGTATTTGCTGCCTGGAAAAACAGCGTATATCCCTTTTCCAAGACTTTTTTGCCAACGCTTATTCCTTCCCTGAATTTGTTGTAAGGAAATACTACGCGGATCGCATCAATAGAATTTCCATCACACTCCGGGAGATTTGACAGATCGTATCTGTCCCAATCGATCATGGCAACATACATGAAGCCCGGTTTTCTTTCAGTAATATAAGGAACAACATCTGAAGGGACATGGAAAAACGATGAACCACTCTCATGTTCTTTATCTTTAAGCCATCCACACTCGATTATGTCAATAGAAGCATCCTGAAGTTTGCGAATAATACCCTTAATCGCCGGCTCGCCAAACTCAGAATTAACAATATATGCACCGTCGCGAAGTGTACAATCAAGCATTTTTATCTTCGACATATTATCCGCTCCTTAGCTGTATTTTTCTCTTCTATTAGCTGTTACACGCTTCCTTTATCGTCTTCGCCATATAATCGATCATCTCATCTGTCATTCCAGGATATACACCGACCCAGAATGATTTCTCCATAATACGGTCTGTATTGACGAGATCGCCTACAACACGGAAACCTTTTTTCTCCGCACGCATCTGATCAAAGCACGGATGCTTCGTTATATTTCCTGCAAAGAGCATACGGGTCTGAACACCATGTTCTTCGACATAAGATACGACCTTCTTTCTGTCTATTCCTTCTTCGCATGTGATCAGGAACCCGAACCAGCTTGGATTAGAATTCCCGCAAGCCTGTGGGAGGATGAGACCTTTTGTGCCTTCCAGTCTTTCATAAAGTCTCTTAAAGTTCTGTCTTCTTCTCTCAACAAAAGAAGGGAACTTCTTTATCTGAGCGCAGCCTACGGCTGCCTGCATATCTGTAGCTTTGAGGTTATATCCGAAATGAGAATATACATACTTGTGATCGTAACCTTTCGGAAGCTCGCCGAACTGTCCGTCAAAACGGTGGCCGCAAAGATTATCTCTGCCGGAAGGACAGGAACAATCCCTGCCCCAGTCCCTGAAAGATCTTATAATCTTATTGAGCAATGGGTTATTGGTGTATACAGCACCGCCTTCTCCCATCGTCATATGGTGAGGCGGATAGAACGATGATGTACCTATATCGCCCACCGTACCTGTCAGATATCTGTTTCCATCAAGAATATACTCACTTCCCAAAGCATCACAGTTATCCTCTATAAGCCAAAGACGATGCTGGTCACAGAAAGTCTTTACAGCTTTGAGGTCAAAAGGATTGCCCAGGGTGTGTGCGATCATCACGACTTTGGTCTTTGAAGAAAGTGCATCTTCCAGTTTAGTGACATCGATATTGTATTGAGGGATAGTGACATCAACGAACACCGGAACCACTCCATATTGTATTGCCGGTGTTACAGTTGTCGGGAAACCTGCAGCTACAGTTATCATCTCATCACCGGGAAGAACCTGTCTTTCCTTAAGCAGAGGTGAAGTTAATGTCATAAAAGCAAGCAGATTTGCTGAAGAACCGGAATTGACCAGACTTACGAAACGGATGCCAAGATATTTGGCAAATTCTTTCTCAAACTGGTCAGTATATCTGCCACTAGTAAGCCAGAATTCCAAAGCTGAATCGACAAGATTTGTCATCTCGTCACTGTCGAAAATACGTGACGCATAGTTGATCCGGTCACCGGGGGCAAATTCTTTCTTCTGCTCCTTGAAATCATGATAATACTGCTCAACTAATCCGAGTATCTCTTCTCTTGCTTCATTTTCGTTATTCCAATGGCTCATTTTCATACCTTCTTAAAATTCTATGATGTTAGGAAATCAGTCATCCCAACTCTTCCACAATGCCTTGCCGTTTTCCCATAGTTTTTCCAGAATATCCTTCTCTCTTGCATTATCCATGCACTGCCAGAAGCCCCTATGCGTATATGACATCAGTTGTCCCTGAGATGCGAGTGCTTCCAGAGGTTCTTTCTCGAACACCGTGTCATCACCTTCTATATACTTGAAGATCTCGGGCTGGAGCACCATATAACCAGCATTGATCATGGCACCGTCAGACAAACTCTTCTCACGGAAAGAACGCACGGAATTATTCTCCGCAATATCCAGAATGCCTTTTTGCTGCTCAATGACAACAGACGTAAGAGTAGCAATCTTTCCATGTGACTTATGGAATTCAACTAGTTTGTTGATATCAACATCGCAGACACCATCACCGTATGTCAGCATGAAAGGTTCATCCCCGATATACTTTTCTATTCTCTTAACACGTCCGCCGGTCATAGTACTGTAACCGGTATCACAGACAGTGACTTTCCACGGTTCAATGGATGTCTCGTGAACGATCATATTATTGTTGCCTTCAGAATAGTCAAAGGTAACATCACTGCAACGGAGAAAATAATCAGCAAACCATTGTTTGATCATATGCTGCTTGTAACCCGCGCAGATGACAAACTCATTAAATCCGTAATGAGAATACTCTTTCATAATGTGCCAGAGAATCGGTTTGCCGCCTATCTCGATCATTGGCTTGGGACGGAATTGGCTTTCTTCAGTTATCCTTGTTCCGTAACCGCCTGCTAAGATTACTACTTTCATACGCCTTCTCCCAATCTTTACAATCTTGCAAAATACTTAAAGAACACTTTGTTATCCATATCCGTAGCGATGAAATTGACCGGTGGCCACTCCTGATTCTCGTCAAACGGATCCTTATCACGCTCTAAAGTAATTATACTATCTGTCTCAGGGTCGTTTATCCCTCTCAAATATACCTGCTCAAATCCTCTGGCAAGTTCAACACATGGAGTTACCGCACCGATCACCAGACAACCAATAAGGATCAAACAAAGAAAACGTGACAGCGATATCTGTTTTGAACCCTTGCTGCTTTGCGGAGGAGCTTTGGATTCTTCTTTTCTTTTTTCAATCTCATCAAGGATAAACCGGTAACAAAAAACGTACATCATAAAAATCGGAGGAATGGAAGCCCTCATTGTAAAATCAGCATTTGAACCTAAACGCATCATAGGACAGACTAATAACAAAAGAACTGCTACATAAAACAGATAATTCCTGCAGTTTGCTTTTGCGATCAAAACCGCAAATACGCCGAATTCGATTAGAACAAAGATTACATATACGAAAAAAGCGGGGAATCTCCAATTCAGAACCTCCAAGAGATCATTCTCCGTGGACGTGCTTCCTATGGCATTATTAGAAAGCAGATATGATCCGATGAATGGAAAAACAAAAAGAGCGGAGCATATATTTGAAATTGAGAAAACTTCTCTCAAATATGACTTTGCCTTTTTTGCTTTCAGCATATCAACAAGACGCTTTAATGCTTTCGCAACACAAAATACATAATAGCCGACAAACGGAAATGGTCCGTTGAACAAACAAGCCATACCGATAAATGCATAATTAGATACTTTATCCTCATGGAGCAAGAGCGCCATTGATATCCACGAGATAAGAGCCTGATTAAACACCCAGCACACACACGTCGTTATGGAAGAAAACTGATACAGGCCAGCCCACCATTCAAGGTGCAGATGCCAGGTAATAGGCCAGGGACTTAGAATATCCATACCGGAGAAAAATACAAAACCTAAAAGAACCAAAAATACCTGTTTGGGGCTTGAAACATTAAAATGCATGATCAATAACAGGAACAGAAGACACATTCCCAAAGCAAAATAGATGAGAAATACAATATTACCGGCAAAAAAAGCTGCTTCAGAGTTTTTGCTCAGCAGATACACCAGTTTCCCAGGGATTGCTGCAGGCAACCACAATCCGATGTAATATGAAAGCGCTCCGTTGAAATTATCATACAAAACCGGCCAGTCTTTTGTGATAAGATCCCTGAAAATAGCATTCCTCCAGGGATGGTCCACACTCTGGGCCCACAATCTTCCGACTCCGCATAAGATACAGTAAACAAATGTGAAGATTACCACCGAGATCAGAAGAGCTTTTGAGATAAGGATCTTCTTATCTTGGGGCTTAGGTGTCTCAGTTTCTCCTGTATCCTTATGGAACAAACGTTTAACCAGACTGTTTTCTTCTGAGAACAAAAGACAAACGATCAACGCAAGGCAAGATAAGACAGCAAAATACCATTTAAGCCAGCCGATAAAAAAACAAAACAACGGCAAAGAAATATATATAAGAGCAAACCGCCTGAGAAAATGATAAGAAATGGTCAGCTGCCCTTTATTCATTCACCCGAGTTCCTTTAAATTTATTTTATTTATTATAAACCCTAAAAGAAAATAAATAAATGAATAACTAAAGCAGCCTGCTTATTCATCATGGCCTGTGTTTCTTAAGAAGCCGCTTACCCTTATCGATCCAATACATTGCTTCCTGCATTTTCAGGATTACCGCCATAGCAAAGTAAACCGCAACAGCGACAATGCCTTTCAGGGCAATTATGCCGAGCTGTGATATTTTGCCTCCCTGTGCAGGTACAAACATATCCAAAACAAATACGATCCCCGCCATGACTGCGACACTAAGTGCCGCCTTAAGCAGGAATCCGATTATGCCATGTGGAGCCAGTTCCTTTCTTCTGCAGTAAACTATTGCCAGCAAGATCATTTGGCAGACGTTGGCAATGGAATAAGCGATTGAAAGTGACAAAGGTCCGACACCTGCTGTTACCAGTATCTGGCATGAAAGAGGTGTGATCACAAGTGCCAGTATACCTGCTATCAAAGGCATCTTTGTTTGTCCGATGGCATAGAATGCCTGATTGAAAACATGAATAACAGTAGCAGTCACGATGGCACTGCTGAATCCCAGGAGGAATACAGCAGCAGTCTGGGCATCCTCATCAGTATACGTTGATTTCCATTGATAAATTGCTTTTACAACATCGACATTCATAACAGCTATAAAGACAGCTGACGGGATCGTCATAAACAAAGCACTTCTCATGGAACTGGATATCAGATCTGATGCTTTCGAGAACCTCTGTGATACATAATCACCTGCAAGTTCCGGAGTCATAACGGTAGTTATTGCAACTACAAAGACCGTATACGGTATCTGCCATATCGTTGAGGCATTTCCGTAAGCCCACACAAAACCGTCACCGAACGGAAGCGCAAAACGGTTAAGGACAACAGCATTAATCTGTGTGATCGATGCCGAGATAAGAATTGGTATCGCGCGTCTGAACAGCATAAGGAATTCTTTGTCAGCAGGTTTAAAACTGAATCTGAATTGCTTCATCTGCCTGAATCCGAATAAATACTGGCAGATAAAATAGATTACTGCTGCTCCGAGGATCCCTGCTGTAGTCATGTTAAGATTCTTCTGGGTATTGCCGCCAAAGATCAGGATTGCAAGAATAACCAGAATGTTATAAAGCAAGGGGCCGAATGAGGTAATCGTAAACTTCCTGTAGGCAGTCAGAATACCGTTGCAGAGTGCTGCAAGCATAAGGAAAAAGATCTGCGGGAATAAGAATTTCGAAGCCTGGGCAGCAAGAGAAAGTGCTTCGGGATTGATCTTTTTGTTTCCCAGGGCATACAGCTCATACATTGGTTCCGAGAATATTGTCCCTACCGCGCAAAAGCAGAACATTACTACGCATACTACGGAAATAAAGATACTTACTGTCCGCACGCCTTCTTTTTCCTTGCCGATGGCAAGCTTCGCACTCAGATATGGTGCTACTGTTGAATAGATTGCACCTCCGACCAGGAGACTGAAAAAAAGATCAGGAATGTTAAACGCCACTCTGTAGCCGTCGCGGAATACTTTCTCACTGAATCTGTCAGAGACAATTACATCGCGGATAAGACCTGAAAGCTTTACGATCACACTGCCGAGGCCGACAATAAATGCGGATAATGCAAAACTCATCCCCTTTTTCTTTGCAGGAGATGAGACAGTCTTGTTGTCAGCACCACTATTATCAGCCAATTAAACTGTACCGTCCTTAATAAGCTTTATTGCAAGAGCCAAAGCTGAATAAACCGTGTTGGAGCGTATAGTATTCCTGTCACCTTCAAAATTCAACCGTTTGCTGCCTGAAATATTCTCCGATGAGTCAGGTATTTTAAAGCAATAGCCCATATATACCGTTCCCACAGGCTTGCCCGGAAGATCACCGGTCGGGCCGGCTATGCCGGTCACGGAAACTGCAAGATCAACTCCCAGAACCGAGAAAGCCCCTTCAGCCATAGATCTAGCACATTCAGCTGACACCTCATTGTAAGTCTCGATGATCTCGGCAGGAACTCCAAGAACACTTTCTTTGACCTCATTGGTATAAGAAACTACTGATCCTTTGAAGACTTTGGAAGCTCCGGGGATATTAACTACCGAAGACGATATCAATCCTCCTGTCAGACTCTCGGCAAAACCAAACATAATCCCTTCAAAAGAAGACACTTCTATCAGTTCGCGTGCTTTCAAAGAAATCATCTCTGATATATCAATCATTTTTCCTTGCCTGCATCTCAAGCCACTCAGTCTCTGTTATGAGGATCTTTCTGGGTTTGCTTCCTTCAAACGGTCCGATAACCTTTTTCTTCTCCAATTCATCAACAAGTCTTGCCGCTCTCGGATATCCGATGCCGAGTCTTCTCTGAAGTACAGATACACTTGCACTTCCGTTCTCGATAACGGTCTGAACAGCCTGATCGAAAAGATCATCTGCATCGGACCCGCCGGATGATCCGCCTGAAGAACCTCCCTGTGCCTGGTCTCCTCCTGCGGTTACCCTGTCGATATCCTTTATGATCGTCTCATCATACATAGAACCATATGTCTTCTTAAGGAAAGTAACGACAGTCTCAACCTCACTGTCGGACAGGAATGCGCCCTGGCCTCTTACTGGCTGCGGAGCAGTCATAGGAGCATAGAGCATATCACCCTTACCTAAGAGTTTCTCGGCACCGACCTGGTCAAGGATAGTTCTGGAATCAACACCGGATGTAACCGCAAAGGCAATTCTGGAACCGATGTTCGCCTTGATAACACCTGTAATAACGTCAACTGAAGGTCTCTGTGTAGCAATAAGCAGGTGGATACCCGCAGCTCTTGCAAGTGCCGCAAGTCTCGAGATATACGTCTCGACTTCCTTTGCAGCAACCATCATGAGTTCCGCAAGCTCATCGATTACGATAAGAATCAGAGGCAGATGCTCAACTTCCGGATTGTCCTTATATTTCTCGTTAAATCCCTTTATATCTCTTACCTGCCCGTCTTCGAAAAGCTTGTATCTTCTCTGCATCTCCGTAACAGCCCAGTTGAGCGCACCGGCTGCTTTCTTAGGATCAGTTATTACCGGCATAATGAGATGCGGAACGCCATTATATATCGAGAGCTCAACTACCTTAGGGTCAACAAGTATCATACGGACTTCTTCAGGTGAAGAGTGAACGAGAATACTTGTAAGGATCGAGTTAATACATACAGACTTACCTGAACCGGTGGAACCGGCGATCATAAGGTGCGGCATCTTTGCAAGATCACAATAAATAGGCCTTCCGGGTATATCCCTTCCGAGTGCAACGGTAAGCGGTGTTGATGCTTTGAAATCCTTGGTCTCAACCAATCCTCTGAGCTGTACAGCTGTGGGAACATCGTTAGGGATCTCAATACCGATTGCACTCTTTCCCGGAATAGGAGCCTCGATCCTTATCGAAATAGCCGCCATGGCAAGCATGATATCATCCTGAAGGCCTGTAACCCTTGATACTTTCGTCCCGGTCTCCAGGGTAAGCTCAAACCTGGTAATAGAAGGACCGTGTGTAATGTTTACAACTGTGGCACTGATACCGAAGCTCTTAAGAGCCTCCTCGAGCTTATGAGCCTTGGCCTTAAGTTTTTTCTCAAGATCAGCATCTGCTTTCTGCTTGATATCAGGAGCAAGGCATGAAGTCGGTGCCGGTTTGTAGTTCCTGAGTTTTCTTTTCCGCAACTGAAGCTCAGCTTCATACTTCCTGGTATCTTCAGCAAATTCGATGCCGGGCGCTGGCTGCACGGTTTTATCACGGGATGAAGTCTTTAATATCCTGCCCTCAGTCCTGCTGTATCCTTCAGAATTATCGTTGCCTGCATTGATAGTAATCCCTCCGGTATCACCTGCAGGAACCGGAGCAACAGGCGTCTCAGGAACACCGTGCACTCCGCTGCCGCCAAGCTGGTTATATACTGAAGGCTTGATCCTCGGCTCTCTCACAGAGTGTGTATTATCCGAATAATCATATCCGGAACCTTCAGCATCCTCGTTTATCTCATAAGGATCCTCAGTTCCGCTGTATATGTCTGTTTCCTCATACGGTTCCTTGATCTTCTTTTGTTCAGAATTAGAAAGATTATAAAAATCCTCTTTTTCTCCGCGGTCAAGAAAAGACAGTTTCTTTTTTGGCTTTTTTGTTTTCGCTGCGCCGGGAACATTAAGAGGATCGGTGATATAACCGAAATCAGCGGCAGGTTCATTCCCGCCTGAAACATCGTACTCTTTCTCGTTATAAGACAGTTTTCCGGGTTCCTGTGATACTGCATGTATCTGCCCGCCTGTAAGTTTATCAACATCCGTAAAGCCGCTGGATCCGTCAATAGGAAGATTCGTCATAAAAGGCCCCTGCTTTCCCGCATCCGGACCACTTTGAACAAACGGTGACGAACCGCTGATCCTGCTGTTCTGACGTATCATTCCGTTATCACCATAAGTAATAACAGTTGTTCCTGTTGCCTTCTGAACAGGCCTTGACACGTTTGTATTGCCATAACCATTGCCCGAATAGATCTGGTATTCCGGATCATTCTGTCTCTGGTGCTTATGACTGACAACACTGTTGTAAACCTTGCCGGAAGCTGTGCTTATTGCCTGAGCCGTCTTCTTGGCAGTTGCCTTAATGGAAACCCTGAATACAAGCAATATCTGTGTCAGCAAAAACACAACAATAGCCATGATCCCGATAACAGTACCCGTAACTTCATAGAGGGCTACTGCGATCGAGCCTCCGATAATACCGCCGGGAATTACTGGAGATGAATCTGCAGGATTGGTTATTAGTCCGGCATCCGTTCCAGATTCCCACAAAAGAGAAAGAGCTTTGAGCGCAGATGACTTGCCTTCATCATTAAGGCTGGCCAATTCAAAAAACTCCATATCCATGGAGATCAGAGCAAGGAGTGCTGAGACAGAGACAAGCAAAAGGATAATACTTCTGACTCTTATTCCCGATACACCCTGTCTCTTCTCGAAAAAGACATCCAGCGCAACATACAGGATATAAACAGGTATAGCATATGCCGCAACACCTATAAGGCCTAAAAAGAAACTCTTGATGGCGGCACCCAGGATTCCTGTCAGAGAAACAGGAAGATAAAAGATCAGTATGATTGCGATCGCAACAAAAAACAGTACGATTCCGGCCGCTTCCTTACGTGAAGTATCCCTGCTCAAATCCCTGCCCTCCGCTGCGCTTTATACAACAGAACCAAAGTCTTGGCATCGGTTATCTCTCCGTTGTCTGCCATCCTGACCGCATCGGTCAGAGGCATCTTCACGGTAGCAATATATTCATTCGGATCAGGTATACCGCCCTTATATTCCAGTTCCGTTCCGATAAAAAGAGTTATTATCTCGCTGCAATACCCGGGTGTGGCGGCAACAGCACCCACGCATTCGATTTTGCCTGCCGTAAAACCGGTCTCCTCAGTTATTTCCCTTGATACGCAGTGAAGAGGATCCTCACCTTTCTCAAGTTTGCCGGCGGGAGCTTCAAGCATGACTTTCTCAAAAGGACTCCTGAACTGCTTCACCAGATAACAGTTGCCCTCATTATCTATAGGCAGAATACAGGCTCCTCCGGGATGCTTAACAATCTCTCTGACACTGGCATTTCCTTCCGGAGTCGTAATATCTTTGATCTCCACATCGAAGACTTTACCCTCAAAAACTGTTCTCGAGGCTACGGTCTTTTCATAGAGCATATCGTCACTGCAATTTATCTTACCCATTGTTTGGCTCTTTTCCTTCGCTGATCTTCTTCCACTCTGCTACTGCAAGCTCATCACAGCGGTTATTAAATTCATTGTCTGAATGGCCTTTAACTTTATGGAAAACCACCTCGTGCCTGGAAGTCAGAACCAACAGTTCCTTCCAAAGATCACTGTTGGCCACCTCGGCTTTTGCACTGTTCTTCCATCCGTTTCTGGTCCATTTTCCGATCCAGTCCTGGCTGAAAGCATTAACAACATAAGCACTGTCACTGTAAATATCAACTTTACAGGGACGCTTTAATGCACGCAGTCCTTCTATGACCGCCATCAGTTCCATGCGGTTATTTGTGGTGTCACGTTCACCGCCGGACAGTTCTTTTTTTACTCCGCCAGCCATAAGTATAGATGCCCAGCCGCCAGGGCCGGGATTGCCGGAACATGCCCCGTCAGTATAGATTGTAACTTCGGTGATAACTGCCATTCTACAAGTGCGGGGCTCTTGATCAGCCCTTCATCTCCTGAGTCTTATCATAAGCAGCAATAACGGATTTAATGACCGCATTCCTCAGCCCGTTCTCTTCAAGAGCCATAACTCCGGCAATGGTCGTTCCGCCGGGAGAGCATACCATATCCTTCAATTCCGCAGGATGCCTGCCTGTCTCAAGAGCAAGCTTGCCTGAACCCGCAACGGTAGCCGCAGCAATCTTAAGAGCATCTGCCCTCTTGATTCCGAGACTGACAGCAGCGTCAGCCATTGCCTCAATAAAGAGCATGACATAGGCCGGACCAGTTCCAGAGACACAGCCAATAGCATCCAGTGTATTCTCATCACAGAGTATCGTTTCTCCGCATGTGCCAAGAAGTTTCAATACAAATGCGGACTCCTCCTCATTTAATCCCACAGGGCATACCGCTGATACACCAAGACCTACCTGAGCCGGAGTATTTGGCATGATCCTTACAAACTTTCTGCCATCACCCAGGATACTGCCAATTCTGGCACATGTAACCGCAGCAGCAATTGAGAGAACTACAGCCTCCGGCTTAAGACTGTCCTTAATATTTCTCAGCGCATCGTCAAAGTGAATGGGCTTGACAGCCATAAGGACATAATCTGCACCTGAAACAGCTTCACCGGCAGAAGATGCCGCATTTACACCCAGTTCCCCCGCACATTTAGTGCAGGCCTCCGTATATACATCAAAGCACCAGGCTTCTTCCGGCTTGATAACTCCGCCGTTAACAAAACCGCCCAAGAGAGCCCTGCCCATATTTCCGGTACCGATAACTGCTAATTTCATTGAATTGCACTCCCTGCCCTTTATTTATTTTTATACATAAGCGCTTCAATCTTAACATTACCCTTGACATAGTGCAAACCAACGATTAAACTGTTCGTTGCAACACAGGGGAGTGGCTCAACGGTAGAGCAGCGGTCTCCAAAACCGCCGGTTGCGCGTTCAAATCGTGTCTCCCCTGCCAAATTTTTAAAGGGCTGTCACATCGACAGCCCCTTTTTTATCTTTTCATTTGTCCCGAAAATTAATCAGATTGTAACTTAAGTATCTGAAGCTGCAGTCTCCACAGCACTCTCTGCAGTCTCTTCTGAAACCGCGGAGGATTCAGCAGTTACTTCAATGGTTTCTCTTATCTGTGAATCATTTAAAGCGGCCTTCGGAAGTACATCTATTACAATGTATCCAATATCATCCTTTGTAACTGTGACAAGCCTGAAGGCATAGTTGCCTCTGCAGTAAAATCTTGTATCACCATCGAACTCGCCCATCTTCTTAAGTCCGAGATCCAGTGCTTCGTACATGGAAAGTTCCGGATAAAGAACATTCAAAGTACTGGCAAAATACATCAGGACGGTGGTTGAATCCTCCTCTTCACTATCAGCAGTAGTGTACTGAACCCAGATTCTCAAATAAGAAAGATTGCCGTCATTCTTTCTGGTCGCTCCTTCAATTCCTGAAGTTGAATAATATTTTGAAGGACCCGCAAAAAAATCAGCATAAGATCTGCTCGCAGTAAATACCGCCTTATCTCCCAACATACTTGGTTTACTGTCCGGATCAACATACGGTGGTGTTCTGAAACCTATGTCAGAACCATTGGTTTTCAAAGCCTTTACCACTTCACCTTCATTAAACCCTGTAATAAAGTCACTGAGTGTCATACCCATCGAAGGAGTTTTCAAATCCGGCAGCATAAAATATATAGCTGCAACGATGAGAGCCAAAAATATCAATATGATCGAGACAGGAATAATGGGATCATGCTTGCACTTCTCAATAAATGAAAGTTTTCTGAACCCGCCGTTGGCGTTCTTCTCCTCATTGGATGCTCCGCCAACATACTCCAATGCGGTTTCCAGAGTCTCATCACCGTTCTCTTCATTTGCCTCTTCGGAAGAATCCTCATCGGCAATACCATTAACCTCATATTCAGGATCTTCAGCTTCAGAACTCAGGTCTTCTGACGGCTCATTGATAACATCATCCTGAACATCTCCGGTTCTCTCACTGATGTTATCATCGTCTTCTCTATCATTTTGAACAGATAAACTGTCCGCATTAACTTCTTTAGACATACAGGAATCCTCCCATTCAACTTGCATATTATAAAGATAAAGTTCCCTGTTGTAAAACAGTCCCCCGCAAACCCGGTTCCCAATAGAAAGATATAGTTACAGAAAAGCAACACAGGGCAATATCAACACAGGCAAGTTATCAATAAATGCTGTAAAATATCAATATCAGGAATAAACTGAAAAGGAGGATAAGGAAATGTCACATCTTTTGATCTCAGGCGGTACCAGGGGTATAGGCAAGGCATGTGTAAAACTTTTCGCGGAACAGGGATATAAAGTGTCATCTCTTTCCCGCTACGGAAGGCCTTCCGGAGCCGTAAAAGGCGTAAATTACTTCAAATGTGATGTCAGAAATCCGGATGAAGTCTCAAATGCTGTTGAATCAGCGATAAAGAAAAACGGAAACATTGATGTTCTTATCTCCAACGCCGGAATATCTGTTGTAGGTCTAGCACAGGACATAGAATTTGATGTGTACAGAAATGTAATGGATACAAATTTCGGCGGTCTTTTCAATCTTACTAATGCAGTTATTCCATATATGGTCAGCGAAGGTCACGGGGTTATCCTCGCAGTATCATCTATGTGGGGACAGATCGGAGCTTCCTGTGAGGCACTTTATTCAGCAAGCAAGGGTGCCGTTGATGCTTACGTCAAATCACTTGCCAAAGAACTTGGTCCTTCAGGCATCAGAGTAAATGCGGTATCACCGGGCGTCATCGATACAGACATGATGAACTGCTATACAGAAGAGGAGAAGAATGTTCTCCGCGAAGAAACCCCGGAAGGAAGACTCGGTGCGCCTGAGGAAGTTGCAGAAACACTCTTTTTCCTTCAGTCGGCTAAGGCTTCATTTATTACCGGGCAGATTATCGGAGTAAACGGCGGCTTCCTTATTTGATTGCCTTGTCTTTCTGACTCATGATAAAATATTTTCTGTTGCGCTTTCATGCGCAATAAATCTATGCCTCGGAAAGGAGAGGACTTATGGCTTCAAATAATTATTCAAAGATCACACCCGAGATAGCACGTCTTGCGGAGATCTGCAAAGGGAATGCCATAGATCCTGAGCTCTACACCAAATATGATGTCAAGCGCGGCCTCAGAGACATTAACGGTAAGGGCGTTCTTACAGGATTAACGAAGATTTCCGAAGTCAATGCCACCAAGGTAGTTGACGGCGAGACTGTTCCCGCACCCGGTGAATTATTTTACCGTGGTATCAACGTTAAAGAAATGATCAAGGGACAGCCGGAAGATATGCACTGCGGTTTTGAAGAGACCACATATCTTCTTCTGTTCGGAAAACTGCCAAATGAGCAGGAATTGAGAGACTTCAGAAGTCTTCTTGCTGAATCACGCTCCAAGATGCCAAAGAATTTTTTCAGGGACGTAATCATGCAGAAGCCTTCTTCTGACCTTATGAACAACATTCAGAGAGGTGTCCTTAACCTGTACGCTTATGACACACAGGCCGCAGACATTTCAATCCCAAATGTATTGAGACAGTCACTGGAATTGATCTCCATTTTCCCCAGCATCGCCGTACACAGTTACAATGCAATGCGTTATTACCTTGACCGTGATTCCCTTGTTGTTCACAGACCAAGACCTGATCTTTCAACAGCAGAGAATTTCCTCTATATGTTGAGACCTGACAATAAATTCACTCCGCTCGAAGCAAAGATCCTTGATGTGTCTCTTATGCTTCATGCAGAGCATGGCGGAGGCAATAACTCAACATTTACAACACACGTTGTTACAAGTTCAGGCACAGATACTTATGCTGCTGTAGTTGCAGCGTTAAGCTCACTCAAAGGTCCAAAGCACGGCGGAGCGAACATCATGGTCGTCAAGATGTTCAAAGAGCTTGAAAGAAGCATCTCCGACTGGGAAGATGATGATGAGATCCTCGCATATCTTGAAAGAATACTTCACAAGGATGCGTTCGACCGCACAGGCGTAATCTACGGAATGGGACATGCCATCTATTCGATCTCAGATCCGAGAGCACAGATCTTCAAGCGTTATGTAAGAGATCTTTCAGCAGAAAAAGGCCGTTCCAAGGAATTCGAGTTCTATGAGAGAGTTGAAAAGCTTTCTGCTGAGCTCATTGCTGCAGAGCGCCGTATCTACAAAGGAGTTTCAGCTAATATCGACTTCTACAGCGGATTCGTTTATTCGATGCTCGGAATCCCAATGGAACTCTACACTCCCCTCTTTGCCATCGCAAGGATCTCGGGATGGTCAGCACACAGGATCGAAGAGCTTAACGGCAAGGGCAAGATCATCCGACCTGCTTACAAGAGTGTTCAGGACAGGGTAGAATATCATCCGATAGACGAACGCGAATAATAATCAGAACAAACACTTTTGATTTATGGCTTGATTCCATTCGAATCAAGCCATTTTTCTACATCTTTCGGAAAATCGGAACCGCCGGAATAGTAACTGAAAGGCCTTCGCCCATAGTTGCTTCCGGTGCAAGTTTTGCGATTGCAGTAAGGCTCTGGCCGAATCTTCCGCCTCCATGTGAACAGAACGGAATTATTGTCTTCCCTGTAAAATCGTATTCTTCAAGGAAAGTTGCGACCGGCATCGGGATCGACGCCCACCAGTTCGGATAACCCAGAAGGATAATGTCATATTCATCCATATTCGGAATATGGTTCTCGATCTCAGGTCTGGCCTGATTATGCTGGTCTTCCTGTGCTTCCATCAGCACAGTTTCATAATCTGTGGAATACAGATGTATAAGAGTTATCTCGAAAATATCCGCGCCTGTCTGACGCTGTATCTCCTGAGCAATCCCTCGTGTGTTACCGCCCCAGGAGAAATACACTATGAGGATCTTTCCTTGAGTCTCAGTCTCCGGCAGATTCTCACCTGCTGCAACTATACCTTTCCTGTCATATCCGGCATTTCTCACCAGACGGATACCGAGATTATAAGTTGCAAGATCAGCCTGACCTGCTGCGAAGATTCTCACCTTCAAATAATGAAGGATTTGTACCCATAAGCCGTGTATATTCTTCCTGTGTTGTCTCGTACGGATCTACATACAAAGAGGAAACCGTAACTTCGTTCTGAACCTCATCTTCTATGCGCCAATTCTCTGTCACAGGACTTCCCATCGTAAATGTTCCGCTGGCAACAAGAATAAAGCCGTCATCAACTTCAACCGGAACCGTATTTTCAACAGAATTCTCAACAGACACTTGTGTTACCTCCGAAGTCTCTTTCGTGCTCTCTGCCGTTATTACAGCAGATGTTTCCGGAACACTGCTCCAGTCATGTTCTCCAACGTTCTGCACATCTTTTGAAGGAACAGCGAAACGAAGAACAAGTCCTAAGATCACAGCCGCCATCACATAAATAACAGAGATAAGAGCATTGTTTTTGCCCTCTTCCTTACCATTGTTCTTTCTGCAAAGAAGAGCAACATGAGTTCCGGTAAATACCCATAAGATCATTATCAGTATGTTTTCGCCAAATACGGATATGCCTGATCTCTCATAATCGAAAAATGCAAAAGCCGAACGGAAAAACATATACTGCGTCATACCGGATCTGAGGAACAGAAAAAGTCCGGCTCCTGCAAGTGCGCAAAATATAATGCCCAATAAAGTCTTGAGTTTACCCGGCATCTTGATTTTTGCCGTAATAACCGGGATATGTACACCCAAATGAAGTCCCATGAGTATGAATGACCAGACAGACATCGAAAGGTGCATTCTTCTCGCAAACGAGATCTTCAGTATTCCGTACAGGAACGGCACGGCGTGCGTGGACATCGACATGCCGCAAACTGCCGTAAATGCGAATGAAAGCACTACCAAAACCGTAAGAATGGTATTGATGATCCTGTAAGCGTTATACTTGCCCTTGAAAAAAGCACCGTACCATTTCCTGTTCAGGATCTGATGGATAATTACCATCAGGGTCATCGCAATACCAATCCATTCATGGAGCAGAGTACCGGTCACCTGATAGGCCATAAGGCAGAGCATCAGAACTGTCAGAACGATATCGATTATCCTTCTTGCCAATGTGCCGCTATTATTTCCCTGCATATGGCCTACCCCCTGTAATTACTGTAATCCGCTTATCCAGGATTCAAGTTCTTCACTTGTTACATCCGCACCGAATCTTGCGCCTTCAAGCCAGTTGCCGCTTCCGGCATTCTCTTCAAGATTTGTTCCGCTTCTGCCTATACCGCTGCTGGCGGATGTGCAGAACGGGATCATGGTGATTTCCGTAAAATCATAACCTTCAACAAAAGTGTCCATGATACGCGGCTCTTCACCCCACCAGATCGGATAACCGATATAGATCGTGGTATATCCGTCAAGAGATACAGGATCACTTCCAATCGCAGGACGAGCCGAAGGGTCATCCTGTTCTTTTGTTGACCTGCTGTTTGAATCGTTCCAGTTCAGATCTTCATCGGTATATTCTTCCAATGCCTTTATCTCGTAGAGATCACCGTCAGTAATATCAGCGATCATCTCAGCTACGCCTTTAGTTGTGCCCGTTGCGGAAAAATAGATTACAAGGACATTCATGCCTGTTCCGGCAGTTGTCTCCTGATAAGTCTCATCAGATACGGCAGCTGTTGTCACTTCCACAGGTTCACTTCCGTTGGTCTCAGTTTCAACCACTTTTGTTTCCGTATTTTCCATACTTTCAGATGCAACCGGTGTGGGATTTCCGTTGCATGCTGTAAGCCCGAAAATCATAAGGCCTGCTGTCAAAATCGATACTATTTTTTTCATTTATAATCCCTTTTATTTCAGTTTTCCGTAGTCTTCATCGTCAACTTTTTCAAGCCACTCATTGCTCGTCTCTTCGCCGACGACTTCAATTGCAAGATGCGAGAACCATGAATCCGGAGCTGCACCGTGCCAGTGCTTTACTTCTGATACCTGTCCTTATCTGACATGACCGGGATCTCTTCATTCCAGACTTCTTTTGCAAGGCGGAAAACAGCCCAGCCCTTAGGCCAGCCGACATACATTGTCGCATGAGTGATTATCGAAGCTATCTCTTCTTTTGTAACCCCATGGGCTTTTGCATTCTGAAGATGGTAGATAAGCGAAGAATCGGTAATACCCGATGCCATCAGTGAAACTACGGTGATAATGCATCTGGTCTTTACATCTATTGTTCCGTCATTCCAGACTTCTCCGAAAAGGACATCATCGTTAAGGTGTGCGAACATCGGCGCAAATTCACCGAGCTGCTGTATTCCTGCTGTCTGAACGATCTTTTCACTCATATCAGTTATCCTCCTTTATCTTCTGACTTCCCGTGGACCAGACATGTTTTTCTTTTGAATTCGAAGGCTTGTTCTGAGCCATGACTCCTGCTAGCGGATGCGGAACATAAGGTTCCTCGAGATATCTGATCTCATCTCCTGTCAGCTCAAGTTCAGTTGCTTTTACCGCACCTTCAATGTGATGCATTTTCGTTGCACCGACAACAGGTGCAGTTACCTTAGTAAGAAGCCATGCAAGCGATACTTCCGTCATCGTAACTCCGCGCTTTTCCGCGATCTCACATACTCTTCCAATGATGACATTATCCGTATCTGCTGTCGCATCATATTTGAATTTGGCATAACTGTCTTCGACTGCTCTCTTTGTGCCCGCTTCTCCCGGCTTTCTCGAAAGGCGTCCGCTGGCAAGAGCGCTGTACGGAGTAAGCGCAATGTTCTCTTCCTCACAATACGGAACCATCTCCCTTTCTTCTTCACGGAAGATCAGATTATAGTGACCCTGAACTGATACAAATTTCGCAAAACCTTCTTTATCCGCAATCGCATTTGCCTTTGCTATCTGCCACGCATAGCAATTAGAAATCCCGATAAAGCGTGCTTTACCTTCGTTAACAACACGGTTAAGACCGTCTAAGATATCATATACCGGTGTACTCCAGTCCCACATGTGATAGATATAGAGATCCACATAATCCATACCGAGATTTGAAAGGCTCGTGTTTATCATGTTTTCGATATGCTGCTGACCGGTTATTCTTCTTTCGATCTCCTCCGGAGTACGCGGAAGGAATTTGGTAGCTACAACAACATCATCACGCTTGGTAAGGCCACGGAGTGCCCTTCCGACATATTGCTCACTCGTGCCGCTCTGATATGCGATAGCTGTATCGAAAAAATTAACCCCGAGATCAAGACCTCTCTTAATTATCTCTCTTGAATGCTCCTCATCAAGAGTCCAGCTGTGCTGCCCCGAAGACGATTCGCCGAACCCCATACACCCCATGCAGACACGCGATACAGTAAGATCTGAGTTTCCCAGTTTTATATATTTCATATTGAGTTCTCCTTTATATCAGAAAAGTCTCATTATGCAATTGTATGTAATCTCGAAAATTGTCTGGAATACAAAATTGACTTCTGCCTTGTCCATTGCTTCCTTCTGCTTTTCCGTCACTGCAGTATAAGGATAGATGCCAAACATGAAAGGAAAGAAAACATAGATAAAATCCCTGATACTCTCTTCTGACATATCCGGACAGAATTTTCTCAATATATTATTTATATTACGTATCGATTCGCCGTATGCGACTTTGAACGATACCAGGAGCTTCGGTCTGCTGTTCGCTTCCATATCATAATTGTTCATGGAAAGGAGTTTCAGGAGCTGCTCCCGTTTAGCTATTGAAGACGCAACCTTACCAGCAAGCTGCTCCTTGGTAAGAGTCACATTATCATTCAGGATAGTCTGAAGATCCTTATTCCATCGGACATATTCCCTCTCATAGAGAGCGAGAAATATCTCTTCCTTAGTCTGAAAGTAGTTATAGATCGAAGTTCTCGTAAATGATGTGACATTGCCGATCTCTTTCAGGGTAATATACTTGAAGCTCATTGTCTTATACAACTGCTCGCAGGCATTAATGATCTCTTCTCTTCTAGCGGCAGTTAATTCCGGTGATCCTTTAGGCATTGCATTCTCCTTGTATTTATCTCATTCTGACACGATGTCAGCATCATCTTAATCGTATTCTGACACTGTGTCAAGACAATTATGCTCACAACGATATGGTCCGTATCAGATTCCCCAACGACATGATACAACAGCAAAAAAGGCTTCCCTCAGCGGGAAGCCTCTTAAGTTAACTCAAAAACTTTAGGTTCTCGGATTAAGCCTTCTCCTCATCTTCGACTTTTCCGAAAAGGTTAAGTCTGAAGAGCATTGCCTCATCATCAGGATCAGAGCAGGAGATCTTTGCATTGCATACGATTCCTCCCTCGATAAGCTTCATAATGCCTGTGATCTGGCTGAGCTTGCTCTTAAGGTTGAAGCGGTCACCTTCATCCGTAAGAAGGATTACGTTTCCTTTGCACTCGTCAAGTGCCTTCATAAGTGTTGCAACGTCAATGTTGTCTAAGTAAAAAGCTTTCATATGTAATACCTCCTTGTATGGTATATTTCCTTTTTTACTATCCCCAAAGGCTTTCCCTTTGGACAGCCTTATGCTACACTTCTTGCCGTTTTCAAACAATGATTTTGTTGAACAAGTTGCACAGTTCAAAGACTTTGTTTTTGTACATATTGCACAAGCAGGAAACAAAGAGCCCGCGGATCAATAATCCGCAGGCCCCTTATAAATCAATCATTTCAGGCTTTTTCCGTCAAATCCTTCATTCACTAATGAGTTTTTTCGCGTATTTGGTATTATCAAACGTTGCAAAATAATCGTTAAGAGTTTGTGCTCTTCTTATTTCTTCAACTGAACCGTCCTCTTTGAGAAGGAGTTCAGCTGACCAAAGTCTGCCGTTGTAGTTATAGCCCATTGCAAAACCATGTGCACCTGCATCATGTATTGCAAGGAAGTCGCCCATATCGATCTTAGGCAGCATTCTGTCTATAGCAAATTTGTCATTGTTCTCGCAAAGAGAACCCGATACATCGTATTTATGGTCACAAGGCTCGTTTTCCTTACCAAGTACCGTAATGTGATGATAAGCGCCATACATTGCAGGTCTCATGAGGTTTGCTGCACAAGCATCAACACCTATGTATTCCTTGTAGATATGCTTCTCATGAACAGCCTGGGTAATGAGCATTCCATAAGGTGCAAGCATAAATCTTCCCATCTCGGTATAGATCGCAACATCGCCCATGCCTGCAGGAACAAGAACACGCTCGAACTGCTTTCTTACGCCCTCACCTATTGCCATTATGTCATTCTGGGGATCTTCCGGTCTGTAGCCGATACCAACACCGCCGGAGAGATTTATGAATGCAAATTCGATTCCGAGCTTTTCCGATATCTCGGCTGCGAGCTCAAAAAGCTGACCCGCAAGAGTCGGATAATATTCGTTTGTAACAGTGTTACTTGCAAGAAAAGCATGCAGTCCGAACTTCTTTACGCCATGTTCCTTGAGCTGCGAATATGCACTGATAAGCTGTTCTTTTGTCATTCCATACTTGGAATCACCGGGGTTGTCCATGATGCCGTTGCTGAGTTTAAAAACTCCGCCCGGATTATACCTGCAGCTCATGATCTCGGGAAATTCCGGTCCAAGTATCTGTTCGATAAAAGGGATGTGTGTGATGTCATCAAGATTGATGATTCCTCCCAGATTGGCACAGAGAGCATATTCTCTGGCAGGAGTATCGTTGGACGAGAACATGATAGGTCCGCCTGCAGCATCAGCAAGAATAAGTTCCGCCTCGGATGAGCAGTCAAATCCGAATCCGTAATCATTGATTATGTCCAGAATATAAGGATTGGGAGTAGCCTTTACAGCAAAGAATTCATTGAAGCCCTTATTCCAGGCAAAAGCCTCCTTGACACACTTGCAGTTCTCGCGGATACCCTTCTCATCATAAATGTAGAACGGGGTGTGGTGGGTCCTGGCAATCTCTTCAATCTGGCTCTTGGTTACGAATGGTTTCTTATCCATAGTTATTTTCCTCTTTAATTTATTTCTGAGGTAAATTAACATTTTATCAGGCGAAATACAAGCGAAATATGCTATATTTACGGATGGAGAAGGATTCTTTTTCCAGCTTTTATATGGAGGTCTCGAAAATGGATAACAGCAACATACCCGAGGAATACCGTCCGATTTCAATGTGGGGGTACTTTGGATACGAGATATTATTCTCTATTCCGATCGTTGGATTTATCTGCCTGATTGTTTTCGCAATAGGCGCAAAAAACGTTAACAAGAAGAATTTTGCAAGATCATATTTCTGCTACACGATAATTGTTTGTCTTATCCTGTTAATGGTATTTGCGATAGCATTCTTTACCGGAGCTGTTGAATCACTGAATTTCAACTAAACAGTCTCATCAATAACAGTCTCGATAGCTACCTGATCTTCGTCTTTATCAAAGTTGCCCGTAATTCCGTAACCGGTGTTCGGAACCATCTTGGAATAGACGATATCGGCAAACAAGATCACCAGAAGGGTCACTGCCACAGGCAGAAGGACCCTTTTGTTTATTCTGCGTATAAGACTGTCTAAAAGCGGAGCAAGGACATAAATAAATGCCAATGCACATATGCCGAATACGAAGAGTCCCTCGGCACATATACGTCCGTCAAGATTAAGGAAATATCCGTCGTAATTCCACCATCTCGCACCGAATAACTCTTCCAGTGCCCATCCGGTAAAATATTCGACCGCACCGCATAAAGTGATGGATGCAACAAAGAATACAAATGGTCTTTTACGCAGTCTGTTAAGCAAGGTAAGCACGATCAGTCCGCCAACGCCATAAATGGGAAGCCACGGTCCGTGAAGAACTCCGCGGTTGATCAGTCTTCCCTTCATAAGATAATAATAGAATAGTTCCCAGGTCCATCCGAAATTCGAGAAAATGAAGAACATCAGGACCAGCGACAGAACTGAATAATGTCTAAGATAATGAATGCTCTCCAATGAAGGAATCTTACGCTGATCAGGAATTGGCGAGAGTCTTGACGGATATACCAGCCCCTTTGCCTCATTCTCATAAGCGAGCATCTTCATCTTCCTGGATTCATGATTCTCGTACTCGATCTCATCCTTACTGTTCGTGAGAACAACACCAAGATTCTTAGCAAAGAATTTCTCACGGCGGCCCTCAAGGCCTTCGATAGAGTATTCAGGCTTAGCAAGTTCCTCTATAACATCAGAGTACTTTTCCTGCAATGTATTGGAATCAGCCCGCACAAACAGATACTCATCATTAAGAAGCTCAGTACCGGGAATATTCTTCTCCTTGGAATACTTTCTGATCCTCGCGTAGAATTCTGAATAACAGCAAACAATGTACGGATTGGCAAATAGGATATTGGCGATTCCCAATGTGAAAAAGCCCAATACATACCATCCGGTAAGGCTCAGGAACAGTTTGAAAACTTTCCTTTTATTGCCCTTCATCATTGTCCAGGAAAGCTTCAGCGCCTCTACAGGCTTTACATCAGGATTCTCTGCAATAATATATGGAACAAGAATAAGTCCGCAATGGACTACCGGGAATAAAACAACAGTAACCATGCCTAACAACTCAAAAACGGTCTTCAGAGCCATAACCAGCGAAGCTCTTGTCCAACGCTTCACTCTGATGAAATACAGATATCTCGAGAACGGAACCTTCTTATATACCCTTCCCTCAAGAAATATTCTGCGGCTCGCAGCAACATAAACATTGCGCACATAAAGCCACGCAAATGCTGCAAAGAAAAGAATGATCGTGGACAGGATAACCTGGGCAATGTTCTCTGACACTACATACTGGGATATGATCGAATAGATATTCGATACAATTGTGTCTTCAGTAACATAATTGATCAGCTGGTTCAGGATTCCTCTTGTCCTGCCGAAGACCTCATTTACTCCCTCGTTCTCAAAGCTCTTGCTGTACAAGGCCTGTTCAACGCCTGTATAAAGCGAGTCGGCATCCTCGTCGATCTCCTTGTATGCACGTTCAAGGCGCCTTACATCCTGTGCGCCGGTAAGCTCATATATGGCATCGGTGGAATCGGATATAACCTGTCTTCTGACACTGATAAGATTGTCCGATGTAAAGAACTCCGCCTGCATTATCAATGCAAAAAGGCACGCAGCAACATACATCAGATAATGATGTTTGAAGTTCGTTCTGGCATTCCGCTTAAGTTCTTTACGCGAGAACACAAATCTGTCTTCATTTGTATCCAAAGAGAGTTCCACCCCCATTACGCCATATTTTAACAAAAAACAATCTGACTCAAAAGCAACAAATCTCATAAAATACACGTCTTTCACAACAAAAGAGTATGAGGTCTGCTATAAGAAACACTTATCGGTTTGGCTCCAGGGGATAAAAAAGCCGGCTCATTTAAAGAACCGGCCATTTACAACTTTACTTATCAGTTGATCACATGCAGGTATATCCGCCGTCAACAGGAAGATTAACGCCTGTAACATATGTTGTTGCGGGTGAAGCAAGGAAACATACTGCTGTATCAAGTTCACCGTCGTTACCATATCTCTCCAAAGGGATCATTGTCCTTGCATTAGCCTGGAAGAAGTCTGAATCCAGAGTCTCCTTCGTAAGAGGGCTGTAGAAGTAACCCGGACAGATACTGTTTACAGTAATCCCGTATTTACCCCACTCAGAAGCAAGTGCTCTGGTAAGATTTACGACTCCGCCCTTTGCGGCATGATAAGGAGAAGCGGGTGCAACCTTGTTTCCAACAAGACCATACATGGAAGAAATGTTTATGACTCTTCCGAATTTTGCGGGGATCATAGCCTTCTTGGCAACAGCTCTTGCCATTCTGAATGAACCGAAAAGATCTATGTCGATTTCATTCATAAACTGCTCATCCGTAATATCCTCGGCAGGAGCAACAGCACCTGTGCCGGCATTGTTTACGAGGATATCGATCCTTCCCATCTTTGCAATGATCTCATCAATGGCGCTGTTAACAGCTTCTGTATCAGTGATATCGAGTTTTACAGCAAGTGTCTTTACACCGTATGTTTTGGCGATATCAGCTGTTACTTCGTCAAGAAGATTCTGGCGGCGTGCAATGGCAACAATATCACAGCCCTGATTTGCAAGAGCTTTTGCCATCTGTACACCGAGTCCTGTTGAGCAGCCGGTAATAACAGCTACTCTTCCCGTTAGATCAAAAATGTTTGCCATATGCATTCCACCTCATATGAATATTTCGGAGTTATAAGGGCTTTGATCAATACCTCTTGTTTACTCCAGTTGAGATTATACAAAGCATCTATGATCCATAAAATCAAAAGCCCTTGTGTTTTTGGGCATTTTGGGGTTTTCCTGTGCCGATTCCATTAAGTTTTGATAATGTTTGCAGATAAAGCACCGGTAATGATTTTCAATTCACTGCCGCACAGCGAAAAAGCGAAAATAGATTCAAAACGTGTATAATGATTTTGTAGCGCAGGTATGTTCTGTGCATAATCATCTGATGATCAGTAGGAGGATAAATCACCATGAAGTTTTTCAAAGGCAAGTGCGGAACTGTTGTAACTAAGCTTTTCGAGACTGACTGCGAAGGAGGTCATCTTGAGGAACTGATACCGAACACCACTGATGCCGCAGGCGAGAAGCACGTTCCTGTCATTACGGTTGACGGCCAGGAAGTCACAGTCAAAGTCGGTGAAGTCGCACATCCTATGATGGATGCTCATTACATAACATTTATCGCTTTAGAAACAGATAAGAGTGCTGTTGTAAGACAGCTTAAACCCGGGGATGAGCCCTCTGCTGTGTTTACGATCGGTGCTGACGAGAAAGTCATTGCAGCATATGAATACTGCAATCTCCACGGGTTGTGGAAAGCTGAAGCATAAGATCCGTTCAGTTGTCAGATCACATCCGGTATGGAGAGTAACAGTCTAGAGGACGGAAGCAAACTAACAAGATTTGAACTTGTATTTTTGATAGCGGCGGCTACAGTCACTATTACATTGGTGTCTGCATGCTCGCCGCTTTATCCTTTTAATCCGTGGGAAGATGTAAATGTCTTCTTTGTAGTGGGCCGCGGCATTATACATGGACTGGTCCCTTACAGGGATCTCTTCGATCATAAAGGACCTGTTCTGCATTTCATTTATGCATTTGCTGCTCTTATTTCAGAAAAGACATTTACGGGCGTATGGATCGTAGAATGCATAGCTGCCAGTGTTTTCGCGGTTTACTCATGGAAGATTGCAAAACTGTTTACCGTACCATCTAAAATATCAATTATTCTTTCAGCCGTGTTGCCCGGAGTAACATATACATTTCTGATGTTTAACTTCGGAGGCAATGCCGAAGAACTTTGTTTCCCGTTCCTTTCGATCGCGTTTTATACCGGACTCAGGTCTCTTGTTATCCGGAAAAGCCTTCCATCAAAAGCCGAGACTTTGCTGTGCGGAATTATCACAGGTGTCCTGTTTTGGATAAAATTCACTTTCACCGGTTTCTTTCTGGGATTTATAATCTGCATTCTGGTCTTCGCGATAAAACACAAAAAGTTCAAGAATCTCTGGTCACTTATCTGGAGATTCACACTAGGATTCTTTCTGATCTCACTTCCGGTAATAGCCTATTTCCTGGCATCAAAGTCTCTTGGTTATCTTTGGGAATCATATTTCTACAACAATATCTTCCTGTACCTTGACAGCGCCCAGACCGAAGTCTCCTTTGATCTGCCGGTAATTAAATACATTTGCATTCCTATAGTTTGTCTCATCAAGGCATCTATGCTGTACCCGTCTTGGGGAGTGACGTTCCTTCTTTCTCTGATCGCTCCGGCATTTGCAGACAAGAAGCAACGTTCTTCACTTTACTTATTCTTTTCCGTAACTCTTATCTTCACCTGTGCATTTGTTTTCACAAAGGTCTCAGTGCTGTTTTACTACGGGTACATTCTTTCCTACTGTTTTGCACTTATCCTGATACCTCTTATCAAGTGTATTAATAAACTGGAGAATGCTTGCAAAAAGCAGCCAAAGTTATTCCAGTCAATATCAGCCGTTATAGTTCTTGCTATATATGTTCTGCTTATCGCAAGCAGCAAAAACCTTTATCTGATCTTTAAGCCCAGGAGTTTTCTTACACAGTGCCGGATAGCCGACACGATCAAACAGACTGAAAATGCAAAATTACTGGTGTATGACGAGATCGATTCAGGTTTCTTCACCGCATCGGAGCTCCTCCCCAAGAACAGATTCTTCTGTTATCTCAACATCGGTGAAGACTTTACGGAGATCGCTGAAGAACATAACAGGCTGATAGCGGAAGGATTTTTCGACTATATCGTAACCACCTACAACTGCGAATGCGATTGGGATAATTACAAATTAATCCAGACAGAAACAGGCCAGTACAATGACCAATACGGCAATAAGCTAACTGAGGGTTACAAACTTTACAAGAAGTGCTGATCCGTCTGTTATACCACCTGGAAAATATAGAATTTCAGATAGTCTGTCTCAGGCACATTCCAAAGGATAGGATGATCTGGAGCCTGGGTTCTTGCCTCGATCTGTCTTAAGCTTACGCTTGCATCTCTTGCAGCAGATGACAGCATACGTCTGAACAGTTCATCTGTCATGAAATGCGAACAGGAACATGTTGCAAGATAGCCTCCTCTCGGGAGAAGCTTCATTGCTTTGAGATTTATCTCCTTGTATCCCCTTCCGGCCGAATCAACCGTGTCTCTGGATTTGGTAAATGCAGGCGGATCAAGGATTATGTAATCATAAGTGTGATCTTTTTTATTTGCCATATCTTTCAGGAGCTCGAAAACATCCACGCACAGATAATCAATCTTATCCCGGAGATTATTCCTTACAGCATTTTCTTCTGCCATTTCAACAGCCTGGCGTGATATATCCACACTTGTTACATGCTTTGCCCCCTGATATGCACAGTTAAGACCGAACGAACCTGTATGAGTAAAACAGTCAAGGACAGTCTTGCCTTTGGCTATCTTTGCAGCTGCCAGCCTGTTGTACTTCTGATCCAGGAAGAAACCTGTCTTCTGACCGTTCTCAACATCAACTGAATATATGATGCCGTTTTCATTTATATCAAGGATGCACGGGTAATCTTTGCCGCCATACCAGCCTTTGGAAAGCCCGAGACCTTCTTTGCTTCTTAAAGCAAGATCATTTCTCTCATATATTCCCTTAAGGGGTTCTCCAATCTCTTCAAAGACCGCCATCAAAGCATTGTAGATAACATCTTTATTGAGTTCAATGCCAAGACACGCAGTCTGTGTTACAGCCACATCACCGTATCTGTCACAGGTAAATCCGGGAATCTGATCAGCTTCACCATGTATGATCCTGCAGCATTTGAAGTCATCACCCTGCATAACCGTTTTACGGTACTGAACCGCATAGAGTATTCTCCTGTACCAGAATTTACGGTCAAAAACATCGTTGCTGTTACGGGAGATAATCCTTACAGCAATCTTTGAATTGGAATTATAGAAACCGGCACCCTGCCAGCTTGAACCTTCAAAACAGTCAACAATACTGCCATCCTGAAGAACACCCTCACTTGATGTGATCTCATCCCCATAAACCCATGGATGCCCGTTCTTCAAAGACCTGGCTGCCTTTGAGGTTATGCTTACTCTGGAAAATGGTCTTGCAGATTTCATAGCGGTAAACCTGTTAATATACCAATCAGGCCCAGGGATCCTGAGACTTAGGCGTTCTAATCATTGCAAGCAACATCTGATCTTCAACAAACCACTGATCTGTTGAGACCTTGTGACGCAGCATTACATGACGCTTAGAATCGGCACCAGAAGAAGAAATAAATATCTTCATTCTTCCGTCTATCTCCTGATCGAAGCCTCTTTCCGTCTCGACAGTATAAGGCATCGAAGGTGTGTAATCATTATCGGGTGAAGTTCCGTTGAAGAAAGACCGGACTACATAATCGCCGTCTGCCATCCTGTCAGCCAGGAACTGTTTCTCATATGTTGAGAGTCCATACGGTCCTTTAAGGAATTCAAGCATTTCATATGTCTCCTCCCTGTTTACCGTATAATGCATCATCACTGCAAGAAAGAGCGCAGCACCATACTCAGGCTGATTAAGTGTCGCATATGGCATAGCCTTAAGTTCTTCGAGGTTACAGGGAAGCCTGTCAAACGTTATGGTCATTGGATCATCCTCCACGGCGGTTATCTTCGTTCAATTACCGATTATAGCACTACAGGTGCTTAACTCTTAATGCTATTAATATTTTGTTTTAAGCATCTTAACTTATTAAATCTTCTTTAATTATTTCTATGTGTTACAATGACTTTATAACCGAAAGCAGAGGATCATATGCGGATACAATATCTGTTTGAATTGGCAGTTATATCCTTGGTGCTTGTGGCAATGATCATTGCTACTGTTTTAAGACGTAAAAAATTCCTTGAGAAGACCGCATCCAGTGTATTCAATGTGTTGCTTTCTGTCATTATTCCTTTGGCAGGAAATTCGCTTGCTTTCTTTACTGACAATATTATGATAGCAAGAACCGGTTACACCCTGATGCTTTTGGGTGACTGTTTTCTTCTCTTTAACCTGACCATTTTTGTAATGGACTACTGCGGTTTCAGATTCAAGCGTTCACCGGTTCAGATAATCGTTATTACAGTTCTTATTGCAATCACCATTCTCGTTCTTTTGAATCCCCTGTTCCGTCATCTGTTCACAGTAAAACTTATCACTCTCGATGACGGAAGCACATATTACGGTTTAGAATCAGGTTGGGGAAAATTACTTGGTTTCTGTTTTATTGAATCAATACTTATATTGTTGATTGCTATCCTGATAGACAAGTGCATACGCATTTCCTCTGCATACCACGAACGGTACATTGTCATAATGATAGCCATCAGCACATATATGATATTCCTGTTCTCTTCCTTCTCGGACAGACCTGTCAACAAGTCCCTTATAGGTTATCTCATTTGCGGACTGCTGCTCTACATCTCCACGTTCCACTATAAACCGATATTCATACGCCGCAAACTTGCTGACTCCGTTGTCGGAAATCATATTGACGGGATCATCTTCTACGATACCGACGTTAACGCTCTTTATGCCAACGACCGCGCTTATGAGATCCTTCACATTCAATCAGGCAATCCCGACAAGTGTACGGATAAACTTATCGAGGTCATGGGCGGAGGTGACCTGAGCGTCGATTTTGACATCTCCACCAGATTCAAAGACAGCAACCAGGATTTCACATACCTCAGGATCACACACCGCTTGATGAAAGACTCGAAGAATAAAGACGTTGGCTCCTTCTTCTCTATTCACGATGATACCGATCAGGTCAATCTCGATGCCAAAAGAAGATACCTCGCGACACACGATACACTGACAGGTCTTCCGAACCGTATCAGCTTTGAAGAAGAAGTCAATGATATTCTGAAAGCAAATCCCGATACACCTTACTATATGCAGGTCTCCGACATCAATGATTTCAAGCTTATTAATGATATTTTCGGACGCGAGAAGGCCGACGAGATCCTTAAAAAGATTGCTGAAGACCTCAAAGTTTATGCACATCCGGGAGCTGCAATCTGCAGATGGAGAGGAGATATCTTCTGCGCATTTGTGAAGAAATCCCTTATTGATATTGAGTCAGTCGAGAAGCAGATCAAGGATACATGGGGAGCATCAGACATTATCAGTTCGCCTGTTATCATTCACGTAGGTTTTTTCGAGACTTCCTCAATGGATAAAGATGAGAATCTTTCTGTCAGTGCCATGGTCGACAGAGCCCAGCTCGCAATTGCCGGAATCAAGAATGATTACAACCGCTGTATCGCAATATATGATGATAAACTCAGAGAAGAAAAGATCTGGGAACAGCAGATAACAAGCGAGCTCGGTCGTGCTCTTTCAAATGGTGAGATCATTCCTTATCTTCAGCCCCAGTACCGTGCTGACGGACATCTCGAAGGAGGCGAAGTCCTCGTTAGATGGAAGCATCCCAAGGAAGGACTTCTACCACCTTACAAGTTTATTCCTATCCTTGAGAAGAACGGAATGATCGCCATGATAGACCGCTATATCTGGGGTGTTGCATGCGAGATACTGGCTGACTGGGCCAAGAAGAAAGATGGCCACGAGAACCTGAATCTTTCGATCAACATCTCGCCCAAGGACTTCTACTTCATGGATATTTATGAAGTTGTTACTTCCCTTGTGGAAGAGTATGGTGTCAACCCCAAGCACCTGCATCTCGAGATCACAGAATCTTCAGTCATGAATAACGCCGCCGAGCACATAAAGACCATCAACAATCTGCGTAAATATGGTTTCACAGTTGAGATGGATGACTTCGGCAGCGGTTATTCATCACTTAACATGCTTAAGGATATGCCGGTCGATATACTCAAGATCGATATGGTATTCCTGGGCCAGACCGATGAATACACCAAATCCAAGATCATTCTTAACAGCATCGTGGATATGGCTAACAACCTTGACATGCCGCAGATAACGGAAGGTGTTGAGACCAAGGAACAGTTTGAGATGCTGAAAGCGATGGGCTGCAAACTGTTCCAGGGCTATTATTTCTCAAAGCCTGTTCCTCTCGAGGAATTCGAGAAGCTCCCGCTTATCTGGGAGTGATTCCTTTATGCTCCGATAACAACAAGTACAGCTGATAATACACATATCGCAATGTATGAGATTGCGGTAAATATCACGCCGGCTCTGAAGTGTGGTTTTCCACGGTGTACAGTTAATACTGTCATAGCTGCTGCAAATCCCAGAGCAAGTGTTGCCCACATTGCAAGGATCCTCTTTGGCGTGTATCCGTATATGCTGTAATACAGACCAAGCTTGCTCATAGCGGTAACTGCAAAGATTATACTTTCGACCATGAGCATAGTGACAAGTATCTTTGCAGGCAGAGAGAATCTGCATTTCTGATCAGCTTTGCCGAACAGTATTATCGCAAGATAAACACACATATTTACTGCCATTATTCCCACAAGTTCAAAGAAACCTTCACGTGCATAATGCGATACCAGCATTCCGTCAGGAACATCACCTGCAAACCCGCCTATCATATAAGCAAGGCGCTTAACGAAGAACAGTATATATGCAAGCACGAAAACTCCCGCAGCTATATATACGATGACGGCTGATGCGGTCTTACCTTTTCCCATGAACCCGGTAAGCCAGGAAGCAAAACGCTTCTCCCTGCCACCGTCTGATTTAGCACTTCTTGACATAAGACCATATAAGTAAAAGCAGACGGGAATTGCGAAGATTAATCTCGGGATGATCTCATAGATTTCCAACTCAGTGAAATAAGCCCCTATACTGCTGAAAACATCTTCAAAGAACATCCCAAGATCTTCATCAATGGCAGCCATAAAGCTGACCGATATGATAAGCAGCACTGCCATAACGGCCACAAAAATTACAGCACCAATGTAATTTTTTCTTTTGGCAACAGACTCATCAGTTCCCTCTCCCGGCTTCTTGAAACAACACCAATCGATAATAAAATTCGGGAAACCGGCAAATGATTTTACATAAAAGCCGTGAATAAGATCCGCAGGAATAAAACCTGATGTCTTTCCGCCAAGGAGAAGTCCGTTGGACGTAAGGACCGAATACACACCGCAAAGATGCATAGCAAATACCGACAATTCCATTTCAGGTCCAATGCTTGCAGTCATGCCGGCCAGGAATGTCATAATATACCAGAAAACTGTTTCTTTTGAAGGCAACCCGGAAACGCCTCGTCTTCCTCTTCTTATGATCTCGTTAACAAGAATGAAAATAACTGCAAATACCGGATAAGTAAGCGCAACCGTCAGTTTGCCATTAAATATCGCAGGTCCCATTAAAGACACATCATCGAAATTGAATATGAGTCTTACATAAGTGTATGCCATGGGATAGGCCAGGAGGATTCCCAGCCTTTGAAATATAACTTTTTTGTCCATTAGTGATCAGTCCTCTCTGTACTCGAGAATGTCTCCAGGCTGGCAATCCAGCGCCTTGCAAATATCATTCAATGTCGAGAACCTTACGGCCTTTGCCTTCTGGTTCTTCAGGATAGAAAGGTTAGCTTGTGTGATACCGACCTTCGCAGCCAGATCGCCGGAGGAGATCTTGCGTTTTGCCATCATTACATCAAGATTTACAATGATCATATTCTCCTCCTTTCCTCAGATCGTAAGATCCATTTCTTCTTTCATAGTAATCGCTTTAGCGAAAACTACTCTTATGCTTAATACAACAAGTGCCATAAACAAAGCAACGACAGTTAATATCCAGCATCCGTTCCAGATGAATCCGCCGACTATGCAATCAACAGCGATTCCCACTAGAGCACCTGTGATTATCATCATAAGTTTGGTGTTCTCCCTGTCGAAAACTTTATCCTTGCTCATATTCAAAAGCATCTTATACAGCGGAATAAGTACTGTATAACCGCCCACCGTACCAAGATAGAATATCACAATCAAAGCAATAACACGTGGCGTATCAGATACCTCTGCCCAGCAATATGCTATGTACTTTGTAATAACAACTCCGAAAATATCGGCCACAACAGCCATCGCCGTAAAAAGTATAGTCGCGATCTTGGCCCACCTTAAGATCACATCGTCATATCGCATAGTATCGTTTCCTCCAAATATAGAATCAGCATGCTTTATACTCAGCATACTAACACAGCATTTTTTGTTTTTCAAGAGTTTTTTATCGTTTTTCGATATATTTTTCTTGTTCTGCATACAACATAAAGGCTGCCACAAAAGTGACAGCCCCGAATGCTCTTCTATCAGGCATGCTCAGCCCTTACCGTAACTGATAATATCCCAGCCGCCTTTCTCGTTCCTGACAAGCCAGAACTCATAATCAGTATATTCGTGATCAGGTTCCCAGTTATCAGCAGCGTCTGCAGGCGTATGGAAATCAATTACAAACTTCATCAATTCCTTATAGTCAGAACCTTCATTAAGAGAGTTCAGCCATGCAAGGTTCTCTTTGTTGTTTGCATCATCGCCCGCATAACGGATAGCGTGAAGTTCACAGCCTTCCCAGTATGCGAACTTGCACTTTATCTGGACAATGGCATCTGAAAGTTCTTCAGTTGTATAGAGTCCGGATTCACCAAGTTCGACCGTTACAGGAATTGATTTGACAACACCGAGATATTCTTCCAAAGTAATATCCTGAGCCATGATCTCTTTTGCTGTATCGACAATTCCTATATAGCGGAGATGCCAGGGTTCATATCCATAACCTGTAATGTGTTCACGCTCCTCAAGATAACGGAGGATAAATCCGTAATCAGCAAGTTTGGCATGTATCTTCTCCCAGATCTCAGGATACTGAACCATATCCTCGTTGTAATATACATCCGTGAAGTTTCCGTCATCATCTTTGAGCTTGAAATACAGATCGATAGCAAGTCCTGTATGATGCTCGGAGTATCCCGGCTGGGCTACAGTCTTTGCTGCATAATCAGCTCCGTATTTCTCGATAAACCGGTCCATGATATCCTGCTGTTCGGCTACAGTCCTGCGGCCTGAATCAAGCTCAAGATAGATGCCGTCATTCTTCTCAAGATCTTCTTTCAAAAGCAGATATGCATCGTAGGTCTGCTTTTCGACTTCAACAGTATCACCGACAGAATTAATAACTGTAACGGTCTCCAGTATTTCTTCCCAGTCATCAGGAAGTTTGTTGGTCTTATTTACAAGGACAAAATAATCAAGGCCGGCTTTTGGTTTCTCATACTGCACCGAAGCCTCAGTAAAGGCTTCAGGATGGCTCTTCAAAGGTTCTGCAGATTCAGAAGTCTTTGCGCATGATGCAAGCGCGAAAACCATACTTCCGGCAAGAATAAGACTTACTGCCTTTCTCATTTCCTTGTAACTCCCTCGCCGTAGATTGTTGTCCAATCATTCTTCATTGATACTGCGATCCAGCTAAATTCATCACAAAGCCCCTTCATCTTATCAGCTTTGGACTCATTGCCATTCTCACGCTCAGTGTCATCACAGCAGAGCATGAACGCAAGGCTCTTATACTTGTTATTTGTTGTCGTGAATTCAGCCATTGCAGCATCACCTGTGCTGTTTCCGAAAGAGAGAACAGGCTGAACACCAATCTCCTGCATGATTACTGTAACCTTATTTGTGTTGAGGTTCTTAATGATGAAATCTCCACCGAGCACGAGTTTATCCTGATCAGTAAATGTGTAGAATTCACCATCTTCGGTTCCCTGGTTTGAAGCTACAAGCGTCTCATCCGATCCGATAAGCTGGTTTCTGGGAATATCCAGAACATCTTTTGCAAGACCTCTTACGATCAGTCTGTCAGTACCGCTTACGATATAAACCTTGAAATCATTTGCCTGGAGATAATCGATTATCTGGAGCATCGGCTTATAGAAAGCTTCTCCCCTTGTCATTCCGTTATATCCGGGAGCCGGCTGATCTCTGAACATCTTAACGTAATCTTCAAACTCATCGATCGTCATGCCTGCAAAAGCGGATGCTACAGCTTGACCATGCTCGACCATGGATACTGAAACACTCTTATCTCCGTCACAGATAGCTTTTACGCGTGTTGCAACGTCCTTCTCGAAGGCTGAAGCCTTATTCTTATATGAAGGATCTTCGAGTACGCGGTAAACCAGGAGGCAGTGATCAAAATAGTAAGGATCTGTCTCGCAGAGGATCGTACCGTCCATATCGAAAACAGCAATTCTGTTCTCGACCGGGATATAGTCTGCACTGCCCTCATCTGTAATCGCTGTCATGTATGAGATCAATGCTTCTTTAGCGGGTGCATTCTCAGTCCATAATGAAAGAGGATCAGTCTTAACGTCTTCTTTTGTCTCGACAACAGTTTCTGTCTCTTCAACTGTCTCTGTTTCTGAAGTCTCTGTTACAGCTGTAATACTGCTTTCAGTTTCAATGGCTGCGGATGTAACTTCAGTTCCGTTATTACCAACGTTGTCAGCGTTGCCTGTATTGCCGGATGAGAAGATACCCTTGCCGAGGATAACCACTATTCCAACAATAGCACCTAAAGCAACAGCAGCCAATGCAGCTGATATCGCCTTCCATGTTCTTACCTGTTTAACCTGATCGTCCATAATTCCCTCCTGAAATAAACTTATACATTTACTCTATTGTTTTTATATTTTGATTTTATTTGCTCAAAGCAAACAAATCGTGTCTATTATGTGTCCTTATAATCCTGTTTGATCAGGGACACGTTTTGTTCGCTTTCTCAAACATCAAGATTTAATCATTGAAGACCGGTTCAAACAATTATCAATTCACGGCCAAAAAGTTGATTAGGCAACAGATGGTATCCTATCTGTTGCCTAATCAAAAGAATGCTTGACCGTTCTGAAAACGTTACTTCATTTTAATCAGTTCATACTCACGCGAGCCAATTCCGATCTTCTCAGCATGTTCAAGTGTCTCAGCCCATGAGACATTCGGATTGCTGTTATGCCAGACATCACCGTGATCGTGGAAATGCGGGCTGGCCATGTTGTCACCCAGCTGGCTGTTCCGTATAGGTTCAGCTTTTGAACACAGATTGACACATGCCTGGTCAAGAGCGACAGGATCAAATGAAGCGAGCATTCCGATATCAGGAAGTATAGGAGCATCATTCTCGCCATGGCAGTCGCAGTTTGGTGACACGTCAGTAATAAGACTTATGTGAAAGTTAGGTCTGCCGCTTATTACAGCTGCAGTATATTCAGCCATCTTGCAGCCAAGCAGTGAAGCTGCATTCCAGTTATCATTTTCGATAGCATCGAAAGCACAGGCACCGATACAGCGTCCGCACCCTTTGCACTTGGCAGGATCGATCCAGGCCTTCGCGTTCTCGTAACTGATAGCATCTGAGCCGCATTCCTTAGCGCATCTTCTGCAGCCTCTGCACATATCAGTAATAACATGGGGATGCCCGCTCTGATGCTGCTGCATCTTTCCTGCACGGCTTCCGCAGCCCATTCCGATATTCTTGATCGTTCCTCCGAATCCAGCCTGTTCATGGCCTTTGAAGTGAGTAAGTGAGATAAAGATATCCGCATCCATTACAGCACGGCCTATATAAGCCTCTTTGCAGTATTCACCGTTCGGTACAGGAACGATTATGTCGTCAGTTCCCCTGAGTCCGTCAGCTATCAGGATCTGGCAGCCTGTTGTAACAGTGTTAAATCCGTTTATGTTGGCACAATCGAGGTGCTCCAGCGCGTGCTTGCGGCTTCCGGGATACAAAGTGTTGCAGTCTGTAAGGAAGGGCATTCCTCCGTTCTCTTTAATAACGTCAGCAACAGCTTTGGCATAATTAGGCCTTAGATATGCAAGATTTCCAAGTTCGCCGAAATGCATCTTTATAGCAACAAACTTTCCGTCCATGTCGATCGAACCGATTCCGGCAAGTCTTATCAGTTTCTGCAGTTTGGCGGTAAGCGGAACCCCAAGTCCTGTTCTGAAGTCAGTAAAATACACTTTCGGCGTTTCCATATCCAGTCCTCCTTATTTATGGTTTCTGACAAATAATGTTCTGTATTCTCCGGGAGCAATTCCCTTCTCCTCGCGGAACACCCTATTAAAACTTGGAATGCTCTGAAACCCTGACATCATAGCTATCTCTGTCAGTGATCTTCCCTCATCGGCAAGCAGTTCAGTGGCTTTCTCCAGTCTTATCAAATTCAGCCATTTGCTGTAATTCATTCCTGTGATATTTTTGAATATCCTCGAGAAATATTCTCGGCTTATCCCCGCCATCTCTGCCATCGCTCCCTGCGACAGGTCATCGGCAGTCAGATTGTTCTTTATATAATCTGTAACTGTCATCATCCGTCTTAACACATCATCACTTAATCCGTTCTGATCCTCATCAGCAAGCTCAGGTGCAAGTTCCTTCCTGTATTCAAGCAAAGTCAGCATAAATTCCATGAGGAGCATGCAGCATCTTATCTCCCTGTCCTGCATCTCAGAAAAAAAGATTTCTTTCATCTTAAGAATTATTGCTTTAAGCTTTGCAGCAAGTTCAAGATGCGACTGAACACAGATGATATGCAGATTACGGTACATATGCATGATTCGCCTAAGATCAAAAAGTGAATTTATGAAAGCATTCGAAAACTGAATTACCAGCGAATCCTCGCGGTTCGCGTCCACGATCGAATGCATCTCCATAGGCCATACAAGCACAATATCATCAGGAACAAGTTCATATGTATTCCTGCCCACACAATAGATATTGGTCTTCCCGGGGGCAACCAGCAGTATCTCACCATAAGAATGCCAATGAGACTGGTAACTTCTTTCCTTAAAACCAGTGGACATATTAAAGGCACTTACATGATCAAAATCGTATATTTCGTAATTACTGTAATCCATATATTTATGTCCCGCCTTTTAATAATTTTAATATTTTTCAAATAAAACTGCTTTCAGAATCGTGTCATTTATTGTTTCACTTTTTGTTTTCGCAATTGTCAAATAATGAGAAGCCGGACTGCGAATTGTGAGAAGTTTATTTCCCCGTTAATACTATAATTCCAATCGTTGAAAACCATAAACAGGAGAAACGTGAATAATGAAGAGCAATATCACAGATATGACGAAGGGAAGTCCCGCAAAACACATACTGCTTTTCGCTCTGCCTGCACTGATCGGAAATATATTTCAGCAGGTCTATAATCTTGCCGACTCTATAATCGTCGGTAATGTTGTCGGCTCTGATGCATTTGCAGCCATAGGTGTAACATCCTCCATCACATTTCTCTTCTTCGCTCTCTGCAACGGTATCGGCAGTGGCGGCGGTGTGGTCGTTTCCCAGTATTACGGTGCCCACGACGACAAGAATGTCAAAAAATGCATTGTTAACAGCGGTATCATCATGCTCATCGTTCCCGTGATCTTCGGCGTATTGGGATTCACATTAAGTCCACTTATTCTGAAGCTTCTTGATACACCGGATCACCTTATGGCTGATGCCGTTCTCTATACACGTTTTATGTGCGTGGGACTGCTTTTTGTATCGCTTTACAATTTTCTGTCATCAATGCTGAAGGCTCTCGGCGATTCCAAAAGCCCGTTATATTTCCTGATCATTTCTACAGTCATCAATATCGTCATGGATATACTTCTGGTATGTGTTATTCCCTTAGGCATCATGGGGGCTGCGCTCGCGACAGTAATCTCACAGTTCATTTCCGTATTACTCAGCGGCATCTACGCATATAAGAAAAATCCTTACTTCCACATAAGCCGTAAAGATATCTCTGTATCTGTCAATATGATATTCAGGATCGTACGTCTCGGAGTTCCTATGTCACTTCAGTTTGCACTGATAGCAATTTCCTCCATGGCACTCCAGCGTGTAGTAAACGGTTTTGACACGGTAGCCATCACCGCTTTCACAGCAACAAACAGGATCGAGCAGTTTATTCACCAGCCTTATATGACCCTTGCTGCCTCACTTGCAACATTCAGCGGCCAAAATTACGGTGCAAAAAGAAACGACCGAGTTCTTGAAGGCTACAGGAAAAGTCTTCTCATTATGGTTATTCTTACTGCATTCCTTATGCTTGTCATGCAGTTGTTCGGACAGACACTTGTTAGTTTCTTCGTCTCCAAAGAGGATATAAATGCACCGGCAGTCATAGCACTTGGCGCGAAAGGTCTCAGAATAACAAGCTTATTCTATCTGGCTTTGGGAATGATCTATGTTGTGCGCGGTGTTCTCACGGGAATAGGCGACGCATTCTTCTCGCTGTTCAACGGCATTATTGAAGTAATCGGGAGATTCACTATCCCTCTTCTTCTGACCGCATATCTTGGATACGGCGAAGCCGGGATATGGTTGTCCTCAGGACTGGTATGGCTCCTCAGTGGTGTAACAGCATGGATAAGATATAAAGCCTATTTCCGTTCAAAGGTCAGCATTCCGGAGAAAACCATCAAGGGTGTTATTGCTGAAAAAAGAAGGACATTACAGGAAAAATCCTATCATGCCCTTTCTCATAAATACCATTCCTGAACTGTAAACTTACCTGTTATCAACCTTCTCGGGATACATATCATGGTGGAAAAGCCTGTCTTCAGCGACCTTCTCCCATTTGGTACCAGGTTTGCCGTAATTACAGTACGGATCGATCGATATTCCGCCGCGCGGTGTAAACTTGCCCCAGACTTCAATGTATTTTGGATCCATTAGCTTTATCAGATCCTTCATGATTTTGTTCACGCAGTCCTCATGGAAGTCTCCGTGATTGCGGAATGAGAACAGATAGAGCTTCAAGGATTTGCTCTCGACCATCCGTTCAGAAGGAACATAAGATATCGTTATCGTGGCAAAATCAGGCTGCCCTGTGATGGGACAAAGACTTGTGAATTCAGGGCAGTTGAACTTTACGAAATAATCATTTTCCGGATGCTTGTTGACAAACGTCTCGAGCACATCAGGATCATAATCCTGACTGTATGATGTGCCGCTGCTACCAAGCTTTGTGAGGTTTTCCTTTTCGCGCATGCTGTCACCCCCTGATAAGATTGTATCGGATACCTTCATCGTAGGTATCAATGCCTTCAGCTTTCTTGATCACTTTAACAACCGCATAAGTGACCGGTGTGAATACGACCTCGTAAGCAACCTTGAACAGATACTGGAAAAGGATCATCTTGAGCACAACGGAATTCTCCATTGTTCCCCAGAACGAGATCATGATGAAAATAACTGAATCCAGTCCCTCGCCAACAACTGTCGATAAGATCGTGCGCATCCAGAGATTCCTGCCCTTCGTGGCAACCTTTAATCTGGACAGAATTATTGAATTGGAGAACTCGCCAAACAGATAACCCGCAAAAGAGGCAACTGCAACTCTGGGAGTCGTTCCCATTACCGTTGCATAAGCTTCCTGGCCCTCCCAGTAACCGGGATGAGGCAGAGCTATCGTAATGAGATATATCATTACCGCAAAGAAACTGCAGCCAAATCCTAGCCAGATAATGCTCCTTGCCTTTCTGAATCCGTAAACCTCAGTAAATACATCACCGATGATATATGTCAGCGGAAATAAGATAACAGCTGCAGGCAGGATTATATTCTCTGTAACGGCCCACATCTTCCCCGCAATAAGATTTGACAGCAGCAGGCATGTTACAAAGATAATGCCGATACACATGAACAGTTTTGATATGTTCTTAGTCTCATTCATAATTCTGATCTCCAAATAAAAAAGGCTCCCAAAAACAGGAGCCTCATTAAATCAAGCCAGCAAAATAAAGATGATCAAATGATTGTCCTGGTTTTGTTTAACGACAGGATGGCACAAACGAACTGTCGGTGCGTTTTCAGCGCACAGGAAATATACCATCTAAATAAGATCAGGTCAAGGGAAAAAGAAACGTTGCTGAATAAAAGTCGGGCTACAAGTCCGGCTATAGCCTGAACTTCAGCCGGAAAAATGCCCAAATCGGACCGAAAGTCCGGCTAAAAGCCTGGGTGTAGCCGGAACTTTAGCCGGGAAAAAGGGCGAATCTAACCGATATTTCGGCTAAAAGTCTGGGTGTAGCCTGAACTTTACCCGGCATTATATTATTCATGACGCACCTGCCTGGCAGAGTTATATTTCGCAGGTTTTGACGCGAAAACCGAAACACAAAAAAAGAAGACTGCCTCGGTATTTGCAAGGCAGCCTTCAAAATAATCATTAAGTTCAAATCGGTATCAGAGCGTAGGTGTATCGTTATGCTGCGTCCTTACACTCTTGTTTACGTGGATAAACATGTTATGGAGAAGGTTTACGCTCGTAAGGATAACTTCACCCTGATTGAGCTTTCTGACGTGCTTGATAGCATAGTCATCAAGATGGCTCTCCACGGCATGGATCTCATCGTTAAGCATGAGTCTGTGTATCAGCATCGTACCTACCTGACCGAAGAGGATAGGAGATACATCCTTCGGGTTCTGCGTTGTCAGGTAAAGAAAGATACCCTTCTTACGTCCTTCTCTTGCAAGGAGTGTAAGACCGCCGTGGTATTCTTTGTCTGAATATCTGGACTTGGCATATCTATGTACCTCATCGATAAAGAATACGAACGGATAAATATCATCCAGACCCATTACAAAATTACTTACGAGGTCAATGACCATGCCTCCGATACCTTCAGAAGCACCGAGTTGTGATGTGTCGATATAAAGGCTGACATCAGGAAGATGTACGAACTCGTCGATAACATCGAGAAGGTTGAACATCTCCGGATCATTGGAGAAGAATGACAGGAATCTCGTGTTTGTCATCTGATACTGGATCTTCTGTACAAGTGACGCATTGAGATTTGCCTTGAGAGTATCGTATCTGTACTTGAAGTTGTAATTGTTGTCTCTGTCAGGCTCGCAGACGGATTCTGCCTGTATCTGCTCAGGAAGAAGTGCGATATTAAAATCCGTATCGTCCTTCGTGACCGATGCGAGGTTCTCCTGAATCTCCTCGATGTCCTCACCTACCTTCTGATAGTAGGAATCATCGCCAATCTTCTTCATATAACGGAGTGATGTAATAGCCTCTGAAAGGACTGCACCCTGACTGCTGTTCTCCGTCTCGAAAAGTTTCTCCCACTGCTCCATCGAGATCTTGCCCGGTGAAACCGTAGTATCAATACCAAGTGTAAGCTTAGTTATCTCTTCATCAGTGAAAGCGTTTCTGTACTCACCTGTCGGGTCAATGATAAGAGCTTTACGTTTTGTGGAAACAACCTTGTCAAGAATAGCAAGGGCAGTTGTTGACTTACCGCTGTTCGTGGCACCGATGCACATCAGATGACGGTTGAAAAGAGTACTCGGCTTGAGTGATACCTCAGCCTGTGCCCTGTTGAGATATGTAGCAAACGAAGGAAGCGGCTCCTCGTCTCCACCGGCAAACTCAAGAGAGTGCAGGAACAGCTTATAGACTTCGTCTGTCGCGAAATAAACTTTATCCGTAATTCCGAGTGTCTTAAAACCAGCGAGCTGGAACTTGTCGGATTCAGGTGTCATAAGAGCGATCGTATCAATGCAGATTTCCTGATAATCGTTAGGCTTCTCATCAACTGAGGCAACCTCGAAAATACTCTTTCTTGAAGCCTTATTCTCGAAAACCTCTCCCAGGAACACTCCGGCCATGGAATCGATAACCACGAAATAGTTGATCGTATTAGGCATAAAGGAACTTGTGAATTTGCTTCTGTCAGACATCAACGCGATGTTGTCGATCTGGGCGGTGCAGTTACTTCTGTAAACCTGTGTAACTTTTCCAATGTAATAATCCTGAAGATTCAAACCTTCATATAAAGATTCAAGTGTCATGAAAAACCTCCCGGTTAGGATAATAAGATCGCCGGCTCGAAAAAGAACCATTTCTATTATAAATTCCTCTGAAAGAAAAAAGGTAACTTTTGTGTAAAATTTTATTGATGAAACAAAAATCAGGTCAGAAGGCATAGCTTTCACCCACTTTCCTTCCCTATCGGATTTCTGATATCTTCAAACAGCAAAGGTATTGTGTTATAATCTCGAACGTTCTAAGCCTGATTGTGTAGCTCAGCTGGATAGAGCGACCGCCTCCTAAGCGGTAGGCCAGCGGTTCGAATCCGCTCACGATCACCAAAATCATAGAAAACCACCTGTGATACTTCAGACAGGTCCTCGGCGCTAAAGCACCTGCGGAACTCGTATCACAGGTGGTTTTCTATTCTTGACGCTTCTCATCTTCCTTGAAGAACAGAAGACAATCGTGCTTTACTTTCGATTCGCGGGCATGAATATCATTTTCCATGTCTTCAAGTTTTCGAGTGATTTCACTGATCTCGGCATTTATCTTCTTAAGACGTGCTTTGTAGTTCTCGGAAGACTGGACGATCGGGTAAACGATCCTAAACGTTGCCCAAGCAAAACCACCCGTAACCAAAGCGCCGATTATCGCGAGTATGATCATCGGAGTAGCATCGTCAACATAGGTTGCGTTCAGAATGACATACAGAATGGCGAATATGGTAGAAAGAGCAAATATACCGGTTACCACACACAAGAATATAAATGTAACAAGCGGATCATGAGTATTACCTTCGGCATCTGCGAAATGATGCTCTCCGAGATTCGCATTCGTCACGCCAAGTCTGGTGTCTGCCCTTTTCTTCTCAACGGCAAGTGCCTCACACTCCTTGTGAAGCTTGGATAGTTCATACATTTCGCGGAGGATCCTTGCAAATTCCACGAAGTAATCCTTGTCTTCAGCCGAGCTGTTTTCCACAGCATTCTCAACCAGTTTTGAATTGTAAGTAAAGCCTCTGAAGTCAGTCTTCCGAATATCCTTCATACCATTCATACGGGCTGCGGCAAGTACTGTTCCGCGCAAGGCAAGAAAGTCGTGAGGATTTTTTTGCAGGAGATAATTGTATGCATCGATCGCAGCAGAAAACTCACCTCTGGAAAGATAAGTCTCACAGAGTTCGTGCATTTGATCTTCTCTGAAATATTCGTAGTCGTAAGTACTGCCGCAGAAGGGACAGTAATAGATCTGCTTTTCAACATTGATACTCAGATTACCGCCGCAAGACGGACACTTATGTGATCTGATCTCGTTCATATTTCCCTCCCCAATTTCATTTATTATATCATCGAAAAATGAACGAAAAATCCCCGTTGCTGCTTATGTTTTTGGTTGCTAAGATTTGTTTTATAGTAAATTGACTTTCGCGAAGGCAGGATTTGGAGGCGATATCCGTTTCGGCTTTACTGTATAATTGGTATAGAAGATGTACTATACATAGTTTGGGGATTCTGGGGGCATGAATGATAGTATTAAAAAATCATCTGTTTTATGAAATAAGATATTTGAAGGATAAACGCTTATGTGGAGAGATCTGTCTCATCAATGGCAAATAGTTTTTGAAGAAGCATGGAAGGCATTTGGCTTTGGCTCGACCCCGATAGGAGCCGCACTTTTCGATAGGGAGGGACAACTTATCCTTAGTGACAGAAACCGAAGCCATGAAGCAGACACGATAAACAAAGAGATTTCACACGCCGAAGCAAATGCTCTGCGGCGAATGGATACCGATAAGACGGATTCAAGATCAGTTATGCTGTACACCTCAATGGAACCATGCCCGATGTGTATGGGAATGATACTAATGGGACACATAAAGACCGTTCATTTTGCTGCTTTTGATGATTACTGCGGAATGGTTCACCTGACAAAACAGGATCCTTACTACATTGGCAAAAAAGTCACTTGCATCCACGAGGGCGGCGAGGGTGAGCTTTTCCAACTGACGATACAAAGCTACTACGAGTTAAGGCACTTGGAGCGAGGAGCTTCCGGAAAAGTCCTTAGCAGGTTTTATGAAACGAACAACAAGGCAGTTGAAAACGCAAAAAAGCTGTATGCGGGGAAAACACTTGACACCCTCTCACAGAACGGGGCTCTGTGTGGTGAGGTGTTTGATATTATAATGGATATGTAAGATATATAAACAGGATAAAGGGATAAACACTACCGGGGTAATAATACTTTGCATAACTTTATATTGGAGACAGAAAGACTTATACTCCGCCCGCTGACGTTAGACGATTGTGATGCCGTATATAAATGGGTCAGTGATGAAGATGTAACAAGATATATGGTCTACAACACATACACATCCAAAGAACAGGTTGTCTGTTGGCTGAAGTCTTTGGAAGAAGATGATGATTATCTTTTCGGCTTTGTCAGAAAAGGCACAGATGACCTGATCGGTTGCGGGAGTATCGGTCCTCATAACGGAGATCGTGAAAGATGGGGTTTCGGTTATAATCTGCGTAAGGATCAGTGGGGAAACGGATATGCTACTGAAGCTGCCAAAGCAATGATACGTTTTGCACAGAAAGAGTTCGGGATAACTAAATTTGCATCCAGTCATGTTGAGCAAAACAGGGCTTCAGGTCATGTTATGGAAAAATGCGGACTTCACTTTGTCCGCTATGGTCAGTTCCAAAAACTTGACGGCACATGCAAAATGCGCTCTATGGAATATGAAGGAGAACTTGATCTGCAGATCGTATAAATGTGAGCAGACGCTTAAAACTGATCGAAAGTTTAAATTTCCGAAATGAAGAAATAGTATGTAATATCAGGAATATAATCGACTAACACCATAATCGAAATGGCTAATCTCAAGTTGTACTTTGGATTAGCCATTATTGTTGCTTCCATGTTATGTGTTTTCTTTAATCAAAGAGATGCTTGATTATATGTACACCTTTTTTCAGAATGCTCACTATTCCGCCGCCAGAAACCATTTCGAGATCGTCAAAATCGAACTCTGTTGTTACATCTTTTCTTGTTGCATCTTTTTTGTTGTGTCGTTTCTCATTGTTTTTCCCTCTGTGTTTTATGTGTTTATGTTTTTATTCGAACCAGCTTATAACCCATTTGACAAGAGGGTCGAGACAGGTGAGGTCTTTTTCGCGGGAAACTCCGCCGGAAACGATATCAAGCTCATCCAATTCGAGTTCTTTGATTGCCTTCTTCTCGTTGTTTAATGTGTAAGTCATCATGCTTGTTTTCTCCTTTTCAGTTCTGTGTTTTTGTTTGATAACCAGATTATCCGTTTAAGGAGGAAAGCAAACAATCAGTAAAAAAGGGCCGGCTTGTTGATTAAGCAACATATGTCAGGAGTAGTATTGCCACAGCAAAAAACGGTATATTCCGTAGTCTTGAAGTCTGCACTGAGCTGCAGGTTTTCTTTTTTGTGTGTCTGTTTGATATCTACTATTTTCCACGTTGAAAATGCATCTTACCCGCTGATTTTGCATCTTGCTGTCAGAGGGATTGCTTATATAAAGGCAATTCTTTATGGTTTGTGACATAAGACTAATGAATTAAACAAATCAGAGTTTGGAGGGAGAAACATGTTAGCTTGGATTAGAAAGTTTGATTTAAAGAAGGCCGGATACATAGCTGTTTCAGTTGGAGTGATTAATATTATTGTGCATATTCTTGTCATAACAGGAGTGTTGCCATATTTATGGGTTAATGGAGGACGTTCAGAGTCCTTCACAGCTGCTCAATCGATTTCATATTTATCAATACTGATTATGGTACCAGCTATTTTGATTACCTTAATTGCAAGTACTATTATTCCAATCAGATTAAATAAATTCTGGGGGATAGCACTTTCTGTTTTCCTTATTGCTACATTACCATTATCATTTATTGAAATTATTTTACAGTTTTTAGGTACAACATTCGAAAAATGCGTTATGTCGATTGTATGTATAGCAGGTTTTTGTGTT